>JABWBV010000052.1 GCA_013359445.1 Anaerolineales bacterium
TATATTCATCAGGCAGGGTAAGCATCGGCAAACCTCTTGGTGGAGTTTTTGCTTCAGCTTACCTTGCTTTTTGTTAATGTGCAAATGGATAAAGTCCAGTTGAGAGGTTATGATTATATTTTTAGATTAATTTTTTATTAGTGTCAAGTGTTGTAAGATGTTCGGGACATTTATTCCTTGACGGGCCAGGAGGGGGGAGGAGCGGTTGCTCATTTTAGATTAAAGGAAAAATGAAGGATTTTAATGTGATCTGCAACCTCCTAATCTTACTACGACTTCCTCTCTTTTCGCCTTTATTTATGTGAATTGTCGCATAAGTAAAATTAAAGATATATGAGTGACACCTGTCCTCGAATTGATAGGACACATGACAGGCTCAGGATATATGCGCGGCGGTTAATATTGCGACCACTTATGTGCAAAAATTCATTTATGCAACTCTTAACGAACCTTAATCCCCTTCAAAACAAAATAAACAAAACCCAAAAGGTATAATGAAGTTTATTCTTATGAAGAAATTGTGTGTTTGAGAGGTAGGATGAAAAGTAAACCTTCCCCAAAAAAATACACACCTTGTGTATTGGATGCACAAAAAGATTGATATATCTTAACTTTTAGGAGCTTTAACCCATGGAAACTTCACTTGATGTTCCTCAAAATGCGACTGGCCGAATGAAATTTATTGTTGGCGGCTTATTAATCATTGCCGCTGTAGTTTACCTCATTGTGTCTGCCACCTCTGCAACAATTGAATATTTTTATACGATTGATGAGATTGAAACCAAAGGTGCGAGTGTGGTTGGTCAGAGTATCCGAGTTTCCGGCGCGGTCGATGGCAAAACCATTGAATACGATCCCGAAACACTCACCCTAAAATTCACCGTTGTCCATGTCCCTGGCGACCTGGACGAAGTGGAAAAAAATGGTGGCCTGGCCCAGGTGCTTCACGAAGCCGTCATTGACCCCACCCGAACTCGATTAGAAGTTGTGTACGTCGGGGTTAAACCGGACCTCCTGCGCGATGAAGCACAGGCGATTATGACCGGAAAATTAGGCGATGACGGTGTGTTTTATGCAGAAGAACTTTTGCTGAAATGCCCCACCCGTTATGAAGAATACCAACCAGAAGCAGAAGGATAAAAGTTTCACATCCGCGACCTTAATAGGTTGCGGATAGGAGTTGTTCATGGCCGCAAATCTTGGCTACGGTGCCCTCGTTATTACCTTTTTGGTTTGTTTATATGGGGTAGGCGCTTCATTTTATGGTTTATGGGGCAAGCACCCCGCTTGGGTCGAGAGCGCACGGTACGCTATGCTCCTCACCTTTCCCCTTACCTCCCTTTCGGCGCTGGTCATCATCTTTTTGCTTGTCAACGGAGCCTACGAGGTAGACTATGTCCAGTCCGTTACCAGCGAAAGTATGCCCATGTACTTAAAAGTCACTGCTCTTTGGGGGGGGCAAGCCGGGTCCCTGGTTTTTTGGTCATGGCTCATGGCGGCTTTTGCCTCAGCGGCAACCATTCGGAAATGGGAGCGTGATCGGGAGCTACTGCCCTGGGTGATCATTGTCTCGCTGGTGACCCTCGCTTTCTTCTTAATGTTGGTGATCTTTGTCGAAAATCCCTTCGTCCGCTATTGGCAAACCGTGGGTGGGGAGATTGTCACGGCGATGTTTCCTCCTGCAAACGCGGTCTTGTTCACCCCCCCCGATGGACGCGGGTTGAATCCCCTCTTACGCCATCCGGGCATGGTCATTCACCCCCCGATGCTCTATTTGGGCTTTGTGTCCTTTGTCATTCCCTATGCGTTTGCCATGGCCGCGCTCATCACCAATCGCACGGATGATCGCTGGATCAGAATCACCCGCCGGTGGACACTTGCCGCGTGGCTTTTCCTGTCGCTTGGCCTGATTCTGGGCGGACGGTGGGCGTATGATGTGTTAGGGTGGGGCGGTTATTGGGGGTGGGACCCGGTGGAAATCGCCGCGTTTATGCCCTGGCTCACCGGGACCGCCTTTTTACACTCGGTCATGATCCAGGAAAAACGTGGCATGCTCAAACGGTGGAACATGGTGCTGATCATCCTCACCTACGATCTGATGATCTTTGGCACCTTCCTGACCCGTTCGGGGGTGTTATCCTCCGTCCATGCGTTTGCCCAAAGCGCCATTGGCCCGTTGTTCTTCGGGTTCATTGGCCTGACCTTGGTTATCTCGCTCGCGTTGTTGTACTATCGCTGGGACTCGCTTAAGTCGGAAAATCAATTGACCTCGATGCTCTCCCGCGAGGCGTTGTTTCTGGTCAATAACCTGTTGTTTATGGGGATTCTGGTTGTCTGTTTTTGGGGTGTGATCTTCCCCCTGGTATCTGAACTCGTTACCGGACAAAAAGTCACGGTTGGGCCACCTTTTTACGAACGGGCAACCGGCCCCCAATGGTTGGGCTTGTTGCTCCTGATGGGCATTGCCCCCCTGGCCGCATGGCGACACTCGACCGCCCAAACCCTCGGACGGGCCATTTGGAAACCCACCATTGCGTCGCTTGTCGCGTTGGTTATCGTAGTAATGACGGGGATTCGGAACTGGGCGGCTTTGTTGGGCATCTGGTTGGCAATCCTGGTCGGGTTTGTCACCCTGTATGAGTTCTGGCGGGCCGCGTACGCCCGGCATAAAACGCATGGCGAGAATCTGTTGTATGCTCTATGGCAATTAGGCGGGCGTAATCGTCGGAGATACGGGGGGTATGTCATCCACCTCGGGGTGGTTTTGATGGCCCTGGGCATCATCGGCATCGAACTGTTCCAAACCGAAACGCAGGGCACGATTGCCCTTGGCGAGACTATGACTTTAGGCGATTACACCTTCACCTATGACTCGCTGGCAGAATGGGATACGGATGACAATCGAAATGTGGCCCGCGCCGAATTGAGCGTCTACAAAAACGGCGAATATGTGGGTAAACTTGCCCCCCGCCGAGATTACTTCTACGAATCTCAACAACCTATGACCATTCCTGGGGTTCGCAGTAGCATCGAAGATGATTTTTATGTTCTGCTCGTGGATTGGCAACCCATTTCTACCCAAGCGGCGACCTTTAAGGTTTACCATAACCCGTTGGTCAATTGGGTGTGGATGGGCGGCTTTGTGTTTATTTTTGGAACCATTATCGCCGCCTGGCCCGAACGTGAGGAACCCCTCCTCAAAACGGCGCCCTCTCGCGCACGTGTTGCGGCGGCCAAGGCCTGAGATAGATAACTGATGAAGACCTCTCGTTTTCCCCACCTTGCTTCTCGCTTTCTTCTGCTGGTCTTTTTCCTGGCCCTCTTTTTTGCCTCTCCGGCCCTGGCACAAGACCCCACGCCCATCATTCCTGACGATGAAGTAAATGCCATCGCCAAAGAAATGTTTTGCCCGGTGTGCGAAAATGTCCCCCTGGACGTTTGTCCCACCCAAGCGTGCGACCAATGGCGCGAACTCATTCGCCAACGCCTTGCCGAAGGGTGGTCGGAACAAGAAATTAAGAATTATTTTGTCGAACAATATGGCGACCGCGTCTTGGCCGAACCCCCGCGCACCGGGCTCAACTGGCTGGTGTACATTCTCCCCCCCGTAATTGTCTTGTTGGGGTTGGGCATTGTCATCCGCGTCCTGCACTCCTGGAAAGTCCAAACCGCACAAGCTACGGCTTCCGCCAAGCCCCCCACCCTTGACGATGACTACGTCCGTCGTCTGGAAGATGAACTCAAACGAAGAAATTAGCTATGGAAACTACCTCCCCTGCTCCCCCCCCCGAACCAACTTTAACCAGTTCCAAAAAATCATTTTGGGGTTGGCTATTTGTCTGGGTCGGACTGATTGCCCTGCTGGTCTTAGTGGCTGTTGGTCTGCGTCGACGGCAAGAAGGCCCCATTATTGTCGGCTCAACCATCCCCGATTTTACAATCACCACCTTCGACAACCAACAAATCCACTTGTCCGAATTAAAAGGCAAAGTTGTCGTCCTCAACTTCTGGGCTTCCTGGTGTAAACCGTGTGAACAAGAAGCCGCCGACCTGGAAGAGGCCTGGCGCTTTTACGAAGACCGTGGCGATGTTATCTTTCTCGGGGTAGATTACGTGGATACCGAACCGGAAGCGCTGGCCTACCTGACCAAATTTGACATCACCTATCCCAATGGCCCAGACCTTCGCACCAGTGTCTCCCAACTCTTTCGCATCACAGGCGTGCCAGAAACCTACATCATCGACAAAGAAGGCCGCCTGGCCGCTGTCAAAATCTCGCCTTTCCAATCCCTCCAAGAGATAAAGGCCATGATCGATCCCTTACTCACTCCTTAACCTCACCTTCGTATTGCGTATTTTCGTCCCTCCACGAGCATACGCAAGCCCCCCCCACCTCCCATGGACCTTGGCTCACTCTTCATCTTACTCGCTCTCCTCATCTTTGTTGCCGCTTTCATTGCCCGTCCCCTGATGGATCGCCGTGCCGTGGAAGTCAGCAAAGAAGAACAAACACTTTCCACCTGGCTTGCCCGACGGGATCGCGTCATTGATGCCCTGCAAGAATTGGATTTTGACTACAAACTAGGCAAAATCCCCGAAATCGATTACCCCTCCCAAAGGGCAACCCTGCTTCAACAGGGCGCAGATATTCTCAAACATTTGGACACCCTCCAACCTCAGCATCCCCACGCCCAAGACACCCTCGAAGCGGCCATTACCGCACGCCGAATGCAAGCCACAGGAAATGGTACAAGCACCGCCCCCATCTCCATGCCAGACGACGATATCGAAACCCTGCTGGCGACTCGTCGCCGGGCCAGAAAATCAAAATTCTCCGGCTTTTGCACCCAATGTGGACACCCCATTCAGGCGAATGATAAATTTTGCTCAAAGTGTGGGGCAAAAGCATAGTCAGGCGCACTCCTTAACGCGTTAATCTCCTCCAGCTCCGCCAGTTTCCTCTTCCCTAATCTCTAATGAAATATCTCCCACGTTTCCTCATTTTGCTCACTTTTCTGCTTACGGCGGCCTGTGCATCGTTGGCCGAAGACCTTACTCCCCCTCCTGGGTATGAATACATCCCTCCGCCTCCGACCCAAGATGTAATGTATTATCCCTCCGTTCCCCCCAACCCCATCGCCGGGCAACCGATCTATGTGGAAAAGTGCCAACCCTGCCACGGGGAACAGGGCCTGGGCAATGGTCCGGACGCGAACGAACTCCCGAACCCCGTCGCCCCGATCGGGACTGCGGAACTCGCGCGGGCATCTTACCCCGGCGAATGGTACGAAGTCGTCACCGAAGGACGGATCGATCTGTACATGCCCCCCTTCCTCAGCCTGACCGAACGTCAACGTTGGGATGTCCTGGCCTATGTGTACACGTTAAGCGCCCCTGCCGAAACAGTCGAACAAGGCAAAGCACTCTACCAGGAAAACTGCGAAGCATGTCATGGCCTCGCGGGCGTGGGAGATGGCCCTGAGGCCGTTAACTTCGGGGAAAATATGCCAAGTTTTGGGGATCAGCTCCTCATGTCTGAGCGGTCCAAAGCCGACCTTTTTGCCGGGCTTGCCCACCCCGAATCACCAGAAATCCCCGATTTGACGCTGGAATTAACTGAAAGCGAACGTTGGGCGCTGACCGATTATTTACGGGAACTGACCTTTGCTCCGCCCGTCGAAGAAACCGCGGCCACCAACCCGCTCGCGACGGTCACAGTCGAGGAGGGGACCCCTGCGGTCACAGACCCATCAGGGGAAACGGCGGATGCTCCGGCGGATGTTCCGGCGGATGTTCCGGCGGATGCTCCAGCGGATGAAGGGCCGGTGGGGGCTGGGCAAGGTCTCGTGACCGGGCAGGTCGTCAATCTTTCGGGCGGAGAAGTTGTTGAAGGGCAGGATGTGGTTCTGCATGGGTTTGATCAATTTCAGGAAGTGATTTCCGTGACCACCCAGGTGGCCGCCGATGGTATTTTCCGTTTTGAGGGGGTGGAGATTCCCGAAGGGCGGGCTTTCATCATCACCGTGGATTATAAAGACACCACCTATACTTCTGATCTCATGGTTGTGGAAGCGGGCATCACGGCTTACGAAATGCCCGTAAGTATCTATGAAACGACGACAGACAAATCCGGGTTGGTGATTGAACGTTTGCACGTTTTGTTTGAATTTATTAGTGCCGAACAGATACGCGTGGCAGAGTTGATCATCGTTTCGAATTTGTCCAACCGTGTTATCGTCACCAAAGAAGATAGCGCCATCCTTAATTTTTCTCTGCCAGACGGGGCCACCAATCTTCAATTTCAGGAAGGGGCGCTGGGCCGGGATTTTATCGAGACCCCCAGTGGGTTTGGCGATTTACGGGCCATTGTCCCCGGCGAAAGTGGACATCAGGTGCTGTTTTCGTTTGATATGCCCTACAACGGGAGTTTGGAGCTTTCCCAACCGATGGAACTTGCGGTCAATAGCCTGGTGGTTCTTTCGCCGGATATTGGGGTGACGGTCGCAGGGAATAACCTGGAAAGTGGAGGCGTGCAGGACGTTCAGGGCACCCCGTATGAGGTGTTATCGGGGGAGAGCATCCCCGCGGGGGAAAACTTAACCCTTCGCCTGGATGGGAAACCGAACTTGGGGGAGGCTTCTGCCATTTCAACGGGGTCCTCCTCGAGTTTGGCGATTGGCCTGGGCGTTTTGGGCGTCGCGCTTTTGGGGGTGGGAGGGTGGCTTTTCCGCCGGTCGTCCCAACGTGTCACAGATGAAGAGACCCTCTTGGATGTGGAGGAAGAAGAAGCCGAATTTGCGGATGTGGATGGGGACGCCGAGAGTTTGATGGATGCGATCATCGCGCTGGACGATCACTTCAAAACGGGCGACTTGCCAGAAGAAGCGTATCTTCGTCGCCGCGCCGTGTTAAAAGAACAGTTGCGAAAGCAGTTGGAATAAAAAATGCCCTTACGTGGCTTGACTTCTCAGGAAGCGAAACGTAAGGAATTTCTTTGCGCTTGTAGGAACCCTCGATGATCGTTGTCTCGAAACTGATTAAACGTTTTGGCCCCAAAACCATTTTGCGTGGGTTGGAATTCCATGTCGAAAAAGGTGAATTTGTCGCTTTGCTCGGGCCAAACGGCGCGGGGAAAACCACTTTCCTTCGGGTGCTGGCCTCCCTCTCTTCCCCCACGTTGGGGCGGGTACAGATTTCGGGGTATCACTTGCCGCAACAAGCCGCCGCCGTACGTCGTCGGTTGGGGGTGGTCCTTCATCAGCCCTTGTTATACGGTGACTTGACCGCGGATGAAAATCTCCGCTTTTATGGACGCATGTACGCGCTCGATCAATTAGATACCCGCATTGCGGAAACATTAGAACTGGTCGGCTTGGGGAACCGGCGCCGGGATATGGTCCGCACGTTTTCGCGGGGAATGCAACAACGCCTTTCCATTGGCCGCGCGGTGCTCCACGACCCGGACGTGATCCTCTTTGATGAGCCGTACACCGGTCTCGATCAGGAAGCCTCCTCCATGTTGGATGATGTCCTTCGGCGGGTGGCGGCCCAGGGCCGAACGATTGTGATGACCTCCCACGATTTGGCGCGCACCGCGGATTTGGCTTCCCGCTTTGATGTGCTGACCCGTGGCGTGATCAGCGCCTCGGCCCGGCAAGGAGAAGTAACGATTAATAACTTGCTGGAATTTTATCGGGAGGCGGTCAAAAATGGGTAAACAAGTCGAAATAGCAACGCAAGTTGAAACTGGCGAAAGAGGCGCGGGGTTGAAAGTGGACGTAACAAAATCTCATCCGACCTCAGACTATTTTCGGACCCTCACTGCAATTGTCTGGAAAGACCTGGCCGCCGAACTACGGAGTCGCGAACTACTTTCCGCAATGTTGGTGTTTGCTCTGTTGGTGATTTTGATCTTCAACTTTGCTCTGGAATTAAACATAAAAGAGCGCGAAGCCGTCACCTCTGGCATTTTGTGGGTCACGTTTGCTTTTGCCGGAACGCTAGGCTTAAATCGCTCGATGGCTACGGAACACGACCGGGGGTGTTTGGACGGGTTGTTACTGGCCCCTGTGGACCGTAGTTCCATTTATTTTGGCAAAATGATTGGCAACCTGATCTTTATGTTTATCGTGGAAGCCATCGTCTTGCCAGTTTATAGCATCCTGTACAATACCAACCTGTTTCAGCCCGGGCTGGTGCTGGTGATTTTGTTAGGGTCGATTGGCTATGTCACCGTCGGAACATTGTTAGCGACGATGGCGGTACAAACGCGCACCCGCGATATCTTGCTCCCCATTTTGCTCTTTCCTTTGGTGATCCCGGTCTTGCTTCCCGCTGTCAAAGCCAGTAGTGGCTTTTTACAAGAGGTCCCCCTAGCGGAGATCATCCCTTCGTTAAATTTACTCCTCGCATATGACGTAATTTTTATCGCCCTTGCGTTTATGTTTTTTGACTACGTCGTGGAAGAGTAATTCCCAGTTTTTGGAGTTTTTCATGTCCCCTAAACCTCTTTCTCTCAAAATATTAGATTGGACCAGCGTGATTCTGCTGGCTGTGGCAACCTATATGGTTCTTTTTTTTGCTCCCATGGAAGCGGTCATGGGCAATGTCCAACGCGTGTTTTATTTTCACGTCGCGGCGGGCTGGGTTGGCTTTCTCGGCTTTTTTGTCGCGGTCATCGTGGGGATTATTTTCCTGCGGACCAACGACCTCAAATGGGACACCATTGGGTTAGCCGCCGTCGAAATTGGCCTCATGTTTTCCTTCATTAATATTGTCACTGGCTCCATTTGGGCGTATCCGATTTGGAACACCTGGTGGACGTGGGACCCGCGTTTGGTGACAGCCACCATCATGGAATTGCTCTACTTTGCCTACCTCATGCTCCGCCAGGGCATCGAAAACCCCATCCGGCGAGCGCGGTTTGGCGCAGTTTACGCCATTCTAGGCTTTACCAGTGTGCCGCTCAGTTTTCTGTCCATTCGCATCTGGCGCACGATCCACCCGGTTGTGATTGGCAACGGCAGTTCAGAAGCCGAAGGTTCGTTCAGCATGACGCCAGAAATGCGTACCGTCTTCTTCTTTAGCCTCATTGTATTTACCGTCGTCTTTGTAGACTTACTCTGGAATCGCATTCGCCTGGGCCAGTACGGAGAAAAGATCGAACAACTCCGCCTGAAATATATGGCCTAACAGGGAACTCAAATGGAAAATCTCGCCACCCTCCTCAACCTCTTCCTTCAAGAAGGCCCCGCCGAAACCACCCGGTTTATGGTGTTGGGCTATGCCGTCATCTTTGGCACCATGGGCATTTACCTTGCCAGTCTCTTCCTCCGCTGGCGAAATTTCAAAAAAGACCAGGAAGTATTAGAAGACCTGGATCAGAAAAAATAATCGTAACTACTCAATCAAACATTAGCCCAATAAAAACGGGAGGAAGGGGGATGCCCATCTGCTTTCCTCCCGTTTTTTGGGGAGTTTTCTCACCAGGCCTGAGCAGTTACAAACAATTTGAGGATATTTCAATTGTGTAGAACTATCCGAAACCTCCAATTAAAATGAAAGATACCCAAATATATTCGGCGTGTCTTCCCCCATACCTTCCCCCCTCGAGACACGCCGGGATTTTATAGGGGCATGTCCCCATGCACAAACTCCTCTCCGTCGCCCGCGAAGAAATGACCGTTTACCTCCGCCAGTGGACCTTCTACTTGTCCCTGGCCATTATGGTGGGAACCTTTGTCGCGGTGGGTGCCTTTCCCCAACTTCGGCAGGCCGCCGAAGCCTCCCCACTCAGTGAAATCGAAACCGTCTTTACGGTGGAAGAAACCATCACCGTCCCTACCGGCTATGTCGATCACGCCGCCCTCATTCGCTACCTCCCGGAAGACCAGGCCGCCAATTTTCAAGCGTTTGCCACCGAACAACTCGCCGAAACCGCCCTTCAAGCCGGAAAAATCGAAAGCTACTACATCATCGAAGCCGATTTTATCGAAACCGGTCTGGTGCGGCAAATTACCCTGGACCCTACCCTACTTTCCAATACGGACCCCGCGGTCGAACGCCTCCTGAAAGACAACCTCCTTTATCAGATCGATGATCCCCAAATCGCCGCTCGCTACGCCTACCCGTTTGAACTAATCCGCGAAGGCCCCCCGCGCCCGGTCTTCCGCTTCATCCCCGAAGGGTTGGACCCCTCCGTATTAGCCTCTGCCGGGTTGGTGGTCATGCTCTTCACCTATCTCACCAACGCCAGCGGACACCTCCTCCTGACTGCCCTCCGCCGAGAGTCAGAAGCGCGCGTGTTCGAGACCCTGATCACCAGCACCACCCCCGCCCAATTCATCGGCGGAAAACTGTTGGGATTAAGCACCCTGGTGATGGGGCAGGCGGGCTTATCTTTATTAGGCGGCTTACTCGTTTACGGGCGCGCCCCAGAGAATTTTGGCCCCGCGGCCTTGTCGCCCTTCGTAATTCTTGCCACCATCCCCTATTTATTACTTGGCTATTTGAGTTTCAGTATGCTGATGTTAAGCATCGCGGCGGTCTTTCCCACGCTCAAAGAAAACTTCCAACTCCAATTTTTTATGCGTATGGTGATCCTGACGCCGCTCATTGGCCTGTTGTTCATTCTCCCCAATGCCCATAGCACGCCCTCTTTGGCTTTCACCCTCTTCCCCCTCACCGCCCCGTTGCTCATGCCTTTCCGAATGATCCTGACACCAGTCCCCGCGGGTCAAATCTTTTTGGGCCTGGGTTTATTGCTGGGTTGGAACGCACTTCAATTTTGGCTGTGTACTCGCTTATTTCGCGCCCACAGTTTGCTCACCGGTCGAAATGCCTCCCCCCGTATGGTCTGGGCGGCCCTGCGGGGATAAAAACCGATCCGTGGGGGCCATTAAGAACCCCTTCCCTCCCCTAAAGAACTCTCTCCGTCCATCAAAAAATACGGTAAGATTCACCCATGCTCACTCAACCCAACCACACCTATGTTATCGGCCACGTTAACCCCGACACGGATTCCATTGCCGCCGCGGTAGGGTATGCGTGGTATCTTCGCGAACAAGACGGCAGTGATGTCATTCCAGCGCGTGCCGGCCCCCTCAATCCACAAACTACCTGGGTTTTACAAAAATTAGGCCTGGATGCCCCATTCCTACTCCCCGATGCCTCCCCGCGCTTTTCTGCAATCGCCGTACATCTAAACACGGCCAACCCGGATAGCCCCTTGCGTGAAGCCTGGGCTATCGCCAACAAAACAGGCGGAGTGGCCCCCATCATCAACCCGGACGGTACGCCCTTTGGCTTGTTTAACAGCCCCTCCCTGTTTGGGTTTTTGTCCCGTTCAGTTGGCCCACACCCGCGCCGCGAAGAAACTCGCATCGGCGAAATTCTCAACTACCCCACGCGCGAGGCCTGTGATACGGGCGTCCCCGTTTTTCGCGCGAGTAACCACATTCGGGATGCCCTGCAACGGATCTACCGGGAAGAGCGGAACGAATTTTTAGTGGTAGATGACGAGGGGCGATATGTAGGCATTTGCCGCCAACGCGATGCCCTCAACCCCCCGCGCCTTCGAGTGATTCTTGTCGATCACAACGAGGCCGCCCAAGCACTAGGGGCCTTGGAAGAAGCAGACCTGCTCGAAATTCTCGACCACCATCGCCTCGGCAATCGCGCCACCCGCACCCCCATTCGTTTCACCGTAGACGTGGTAGGGAGTACCTCGACCCTGGTTTCCGAACGGATAGAAGATGCCGGTTTAAGCGCTCCCCCAGCCATCGCGGGGTTACTGCTCGCGGGCCTACTATCCGACACCCTCATTCTCACCTCCCCAACGACCACCTCGCGCGACCACCGCGCCGCCGAACGCCTGGGACGTTGGGCCTTTACCTACGGCGCACCTCTCTACGAAGAAACCGTGCAATCCTTTGGCGAAAAACTAATTGCCGCGGGTGCCGGGCTTTCCTCCCGAAAACCCGAAGAACTGGTCTCTGCTGACCTGAAACTGTACGAAGCGGGTGGCATGGACTTCGGTATTGCCCAGGTAGAAGTTACCCACTTAAACCAACTCGCCCAATATCTCCCTGCCCTTTTCCAGGCATTGGGAGGGCTACGCGACTCAAAGGGGTTAAGATTTGCCATTCTGATGGTGACAGATGTCGTTGCAGGCCGAAGCCGTTTGCTTATCACCGACGATGCCCCTATTCTTGGCGTCCTTCCCTACTTACGCCGCGAAGATGGTACCCTCACCGCGGATGGGGTGGTCTCTCGGAAGAAACAACTCCTCCCTGTGGTGCTGAGCGCGCTCGAAGGATAATATTCGGAAAACCATGATCATTTCCACCGTTGCTTGACCAATTCCATGTCCATTTATCAATCCCTCGCCCAGTTAGAAGCCGCCGGGCAACCGGCGGCACTTTGTACGATTGTGGCAAGCCAGGGCTCCACGCCCCGTCACGAGGGGAGCAAAATGTTGGTTTACCCGGATGGGCGGACCGAAGGGTCGGTGGGGGGCGGGGAATTAGAAAGTTTGGTGGTGGAGGCTGCGCGGGCCGCGCTTTCTGATGGGCAACCGCGCAAAGTGGATTTTTCGATGGTGGACCCCCAACGCGGGGACCCGGGCGTTTGTGGGGGTTCGGTTTCCGTGTTTGTTGAACCAATTGTGCCTGCCCCGACGATGGTGGTGATCGGGGCCGGGCACGTGGGGCGGGCGGTGGCGCACCTCGCGAAGTGGCTGGGCTTCCGCGTGGTGGTGAGTGATGATCGGGCGGCGTTTTGCACCCCGGAAGCGGTGCCCGGCGCGGATCAGTATCTTCCCTGTCCGATGGTGGACCTTCCCTTGCACATTTCGATCACCCCGCATCATTATTTGATCTTAACGACGCGGAATGTCATGGTGGATGTCCCCGGGCTTCCGGCGCTCCTCGAAACGCCGGCCGCGTACCTCGGCATTATCGGGTCGAAGCGGCGCTGGCTGACCACGCGTGAAAAATTGCAGGAAGCAGGGATTCCCGAAGAAAAACTCAACCGAGTTGTTTCTCCGATAGGGTTAGCGCTTAAGGCCGAAACGCCGGAGGAGATCGCGGTGAGTATTTTAGGAGAGATTATTATGCTCCGCAGGGGCGGTGATGGAAAGCGTATGGGGCACCTGGTACCGGATTAATCAAAAAAATGATACAAGAATTCAAACAAGCCTCTATACGTCGAGAAACATCTGGGTATGCCCTGATTGGGTCTTTGGTGGGGGTGTTGTTATTGCTTTCGGGGGTGATTTTGGACATGCTAATGCAGAGGTTGCCTTTTACGGTGGTGAATATTTCCCATGTGGTACGTACCCAACCTTTACATTGGTATCTGGCGACGACTCCTTTTGCGCTGGCGGGGTTGGCGGGGTGGATCGGGTATAAACAGGCGCGGATCAAAGTGCTTTCGGAAGGGTTGGAGCAAATTGTCATCGAAAAGACAGCCAATTATGCCAAATTGATTGATACGTTGGAACTGGAAATTCGGGAACGTGCCCGGTTGGAGGAAATTATCAGTCGGGGCAAAAAAGAGTGGGAGGCGACGTTCGATTCCCTATTTGACCTTTTGGTGATTACGGATGCGGAGGGGCGTGTGGTCCGGTGTAATCAAACAGCGATTCACGCGTTAAACCGGACGTTTCAACAGATCATCTCGCAGGATATTCATCAGGTGTTTTTTGGGGAGCAGACATCGAAAAAAATCCAGCCGGGGGAAAATCAGTTTCCGGGTTTGCCGGGTTGGTATCATGTTGGTGTTTATCCGGTAAATACGGGGGCAGAACTGCGTACCCTTTATTTGATTCGGGATCGCACGTTTGAGAAAGAAGCAGTCTTGGAAATTGACAAGCAGAAACGGTATTTTCAGGCTTTGGTAGATGCCAGTCCCGTGGCGATTGTGATGTTGGACGCGACACATCAGGTGGTTTCTTGTAACCCGGCTTTTGAAAAGTTGTTTGGATATTCCCAGGCTGAAATTGTGCGCACGAATTTGGATGAATTGGTGACGACGTATGCGGAACGCTCGGAGGCGGAGAAATTGACGCAAACGGTGTTGGCGGGGGGCGCGGTTCACACGTTTGGGGTTCGCAGGCGGAAAGATGGGGGCACGATTGAGGTGGAATTGTTGGGGGTTCCGGTGATGATTGAGCAGGAAATGGTCGGGGTTTTGGGGTTGTATCACGATATTACCGAACTGATTCGGGCGCGGCACGAAGCTGAACAGGCGGCGCGGGTCAAGAGTGAGTTTTTGGCAAACATGAGTCACGAAATCCGCACGCCGATGAATGGGGTGCTGGGGATGTTGCAGTTGATGCTGAATTCGCCCCTGACAGACGAACAACGCGATTATTTGGATACCGCCCACGCCAGCGCCGAAGCGTTGTTGGGCTTGCTCAATGATATTCTCGATTTTTCAAAAGTTGAAGCGGGGCAGTTGGAGTTAGAGAAGATTGATTTTGATTTGCGAACCACCGTTGAAGGAGTAGTCTTTTCTTTTGCTAAACGTGCGGAAGAAAAAGCCCTGGAACTCGCCTGCCTGATCACTTATGACACGCCCGCGCGGCTTTCTGGTGACCCTGGGCGGTTACGGCAAATTTTGACCAATCTGATCGGCAATGCGCTAAAGTTTGCCGAAAAAGGGGAAGTCGTTATTCGAGTTTTCCTTCAAGAGATGACAGAAAAAACGGCCACGTTGAAGTTTGCCGTTTCGGATACGGGCATTGGCATTCCCGAAAATCGGCAAGCGGCCATATTTGAACGGTTTAGCCAGGCAGATCCCTCCACCACGCGGAAGTTCGGTGGGTCGGGGTTGGGGTTAGCCATTTCCAGGCAATTGGTGAGTTTGATGCACGGTACGATGGGGGTGGAGAGTGAAGTGGGGCAGGGGAGCACCTTTTGGTTTACGGCGACTTTTGGCGTCCAGCCGCAAGAAGGGAGTCCGGCACCGTTTTCGCAGGTTGATCTGTCCGGCGTTCGGATTTTGATTGTGGATGATAGCGCGACCAATCGGGCGATTTTGACAAAAATGTTGGGGCGCATGGGGTGTGAGGTGGAGTCCATTGCCATTGCCGAGGAGACCATCCCCACCCTTATTACACAAAAAACGCAGGGGCGCCCGGTTGAATTGGTGTTGTTGGATATGCAAACCCCGGAAGATGATGCGGAACAGACTCTGGAAAAAATTAAAGCGCACCCATTTGTGGGGGAAACCCCGACCATTGTGCTGACTTCGTTGGGCCAGCGCGGCGATGTACCCCGTCTGCGGGAAAAAGGATGCGAAGGCTATTTGGTAAAGCCCGTGCGCCAACAGCAACTTTATGAAGCGATTGTGACGGTATTGGGGCAAAAAGAAATTTTAAATAGAGAAGATAGCGCCATTGTAACGCAACACACCCTTTTAGAATTGCGCCGTCCAAACCTACGCATTTTACTTGCCGAAGATAATCCGGTAAATCAAAAACTAACTGTCGCCCTGCTCACGAAATTTGGTTACCCGGTGGACACGGTTGAAAACGGGGCGCAGGCTGTCGCCGCGGTCCGTCAGGGGCAATACAACCTCATTTTGATGGATGTGCAAATGCCTGTGATGGACGGGTTTGAGGCCACATTGCAAATTCGCGCCCTGGAATCTCACCATACCCCCATTCTTGCCATGACCGCGAATGCCATGAAAGGGGACCGCGAAAAATGCCTCGCGGCAGGCATGGACGATTACCTCTCCAAACCCATCCGCGTCGATGAATTTCAGGAAAAACTAAAACGCTGGGTGCGGGTTCAAAGCGACCCCGTAACCTTGCCTCCCGAACCGACAAAATACCAACCCGTTGATGAAACATTGCCTTTTGATGTCGAAATGGCCCTCCCGCGATTTGCAAACAACCAAAAATTATTCTTCGATTTGCTGTACGAATTTTTACATCAGGTGGACATCAAACTCCCCGAAGTATATGCCGCCTACGAAAAACAAGATGCGCAAGCGGTTTTTCAATTAGGCCATTACATCAAGGGTATGGCGGGAAATTTCAGTACCAAGCGGATGATCAACCTCACCCTGGCGCTGGAAACTGCCGGAAAGGAAAGCGATCTTACACGCGTGCCCGAATTGCTGGATGGAATTCGCGCCGAACGCAACCGGATTCAACACCTCTACGAACAACTGGCCCAGTGAAGGCGCCGAAACCACTCAGGTGACTGAACCTGGTTTCTTAAGCCTCGCCTTTGAACTGCGCGCGCATCTCGAACAGAGCCACCCCCGCGGCCACCGCTAAATTCAACGAACTCACCCGCCCCTCCATCGGTAAGCGGATCAGGGTTTCACAGGTGCGGGCCTGTTCCTGACTTAATCCCTCTCGTTCACTTCCCAACAATAAAACCGCCGGTTGAACATAGGACACAGCCCGAAAATCCGCCGTTCCCCGCGCGGAAGTGCCGTACAAATGATACCCCCTGGCCCACGCGGCAAACGTGTCCCAATCGGTTTGCACGACCGGAATCCAAAACAGCGCCCCCATACTCGCGCGGACGGACGTAGGATGCCAGGGATCCGCGCCCCCTTCAAGCAAGATCAAGCCATTGGCCCCCACCGCGTCCAGGGTACGGAGAATCGTTCCGAGGTTGCCCGGGTCCTGCGGGGTGATGGCCGCGGTCACCCAGGGATGGGTGTTTGGCGAGAGGGCGGGGAGCGGAAGGGGGCGCTGGTAGGCGATGGCGACGATGCCCTGTGGGGAATCCTTCTCCGCGAGGGTGGTGAAAATTTCGGCAGGGGTTTGGAAAATTTCCACGTCCTGTGCCGCGGCTTGGGCGATCAGGTTGTGGGCAAATTCACTGCGTAAAAGTTCAGGGGCAAAAAAAATACTCTGGAGGGGGAAATCGGCCTGAAGCGCTTCGGCCACATGGCGAATACCTTCAATGAGAAATAAGCCACTTTCATCGCGGCCTTTGCGGGTGGCTAGGGCACGAGCTTGTTTGATTTTTGGGTTTTGGCGGCTGGAAATGGTGTGGTGGGACATATTTTTCAGGCTAATCTCGACCTTGGCTGAGGAATTCCAATTATAGCGTGTAACGCCTCTGCGCGAGAATTCTGAAGGATGCGGGTTATTAACGGATATTTTTGGGAAAGGATTCGCACTTAATTGTCATGTACCCATGACCTTTTTATCATCATAATGCGTAGGCAGGTACGCTATAATCAAAACCTATTCATATTGTTCACCTTTTTGGGAGCTTTGAACCATCAATCTGATTGGTCGCTATGCTTATTATTAAGCAGGATTGATGGGGAGCAAGTGCGAAACCGGCCCATGACATTGGTCGGTTTTTTTGTTTAATTGTGGAGAAGCTTATGTGGCGCAAATTTAATTTTATTATGTTTTTAAGTAAATACATCTATATTGTGCTGTTGGCCCTTTTGATCGCACTGACCATTGTATTTCTCCCGCTCTTGCGGGTGTTAGCGGTGGACGATGAAGGCCTCTTTGAACTTGGCCCGGGTACAGGCGTAACCGACATTTTAGGTGATATCAATAACATTGGCGCAGAACCCGATTGGGCCGATATTTTTGACGCGAATGGTGCCATTGTGAATTTGTACGGTGGGGCAGGCGCGGTCTTTATAAAAGATGATGTGGCAATCGGCGCACTCGAAGACCGGACCGTTTTTGTCAATGATGCGAGCCTGCACACGTCCCCCTCCTCCTGGCAATGGAATACCAACCCGGATTTGCTCCCGCAGGTGGATTTGTCGAATGCCTATGCCTATTTCAAACCCAACGAGGCCAACGAGTTGGTGATGTTTGGCGGGTTTGAGCGATTGTTCCCTGCCGGGATGAAGTACGTTCATATGGAAGTGAACCAGCAAGTGATCGCTTTAGACAAAGCACCGGCCTGTGGCAACGACCAAACCGGGGGCGGCAGTGATCTGGCTCCCTGTGAATTTACCGGGGAACGAACCGAAAACGATCTCTTGTTTTTGCTTTCCTATGGACGGCGGAACGTGTTAACCTACGTGGAAACCTACCGCTGGAACGGGTCGGCTTGGGAATTCCTTGCCCGGTTAACCGGCGAGGGTTGTAACGCCCAGGATTCGCTCTGCGCGTTCAATAATCATCAGCCCATTAACGGTGGCCCCTGGCCCAATTATTCCCGGACTGGTGAAATTCAAACCCTCCCGGCAGAAGGTTTTACAGAATTTGGAGTGAATGTCAGCGAGTTGCTGAAAGGCGCCACCCCTTGTTATCAAACGGTGCGTGTCGGCAGTTCTTTCGACAAACCCTTTGTCAATAAAATGATTGACTTTGCGCTAGGGCATCTTTCCATGTGCGACGCGGGGATTTCGATCTCTGAAGGGGGCGTCAATGAAGTTGCCAACGCCCACGCCTTCACTGTCACCGTCACGAAAAAAGACGGGAGCACTGGCTACACCTGGCAACCCGCCAGTGATGTCCTGGTGACAGGCACAGCCCAGGCGCAAGATGGCGCGCTTGCCTTTTTTGAAGGCGGCGAAACCTGTCTGACTGGGGTGGACGGGACGTGTGTGCTGACCGTCAATTCCCCCACGACCGGATCGGCGCTTGTTTCGGCGAGTGCAGAAGTCATCACGGGTGGGGGCGTGATCCCGCTCGTTTCTGAACAACGCACCAAAACCTGGGTCGATGCGGCGATTGATGTCGGGACTGGCCTGGATTTGTACGAATACAACGACCAACCGGAATATGCAACCGTCCTTCCCACCGGGCAGGATATTTCCTCCTATCTCAGCCACCAGGATGATTTTGACTTCTACGTGGTCCATCTCGATGAAATCTCCATGCTGACCGTCACCCTGAGCAATTTGCCTGCGGATTATGACTTGTTGGTCTTTGCCGACTTGATGGCAGACGATCCTGCAGACCCCCCTGCCAACGAAGCGTTTTTGACCGATATTCAAGACCCGCAACAGGTGGATTCGACGGGCAAATTGACCTCTATCGGTAAGCTGACCTCCATCGGAAAATTGACCTCTATCGGCAAACTGACCTCTATCGGTAAACTCACCTCGATTGGTAAGTTGACCTCCATTGGTAAACTCACCTCGATCTCTGTCCAACCCGGCCTTGCTAATGAACAAACGGTAACTCTGGCCGTAAACGCCCCAGGTGATTATTACGTTCTGGTCTTCAGCGACGAAAGTTCCATGAGCGAAGCCCCCTACACGTTGCGGGCAGATGTGGAAGAAATTGGGACTCAGGGCGTTTGCACCTGGCCGTTGGCCGCACAGGTAATCGAGACGGCCAAACAACAAATGCAAGCCTCAGTGTATGTAGGGGCCAGCGTGGGCGTAGGCAACCCCGCCTTGAGCCTGATCCTGACCCATCAGGGGCGTCTGGAAGCGATCTACGGACAGACCGAAGCGGCAAATGTCATCGCCAAACTTCACCAACTGGCCGATGATCCCAGCGTACGCGGGATCGTCGTTCCGGTGGATGTCGATGCTTCCGTACAAGCCGCCTATACTGCCTGGAATGCCGATTATTGTAATATTTCCAAAGCCAACGAAGTTGCAAGCACGATCCGCACCCTGATCCAATCCTATGCGAATGATCCCGCCAACGCCCTCACTTACCTGGTTCTCGCTGGAACGGATGAGGTGCTCCCGTTTTATCGGGTTCCCGACGAAGTCGCGATCTCCAACGAACGCGATTACGCCCTCGACTCCGCAACTGATTTGGACAGCCCCATGTTTTGGGCCATCACCAACGGCTTCATGTTCACCAATGATTTTTATGCCGATACGAATCCCCTCCCCTGGCGTGGGCGCGAACTCTACATCCCCGATCTGGCGGTGGGCCGGTTGATTGAAACCCCGGCGGAAATGATCCTCACGGTTGACAATTACCTCCTCGAAAACAACGTCAACATTCAAAGTTGCTTAGTCACGAGCTATGACTTTTTACTGGATAGTGGCCTAGGGATCGAAACCACCCTCAACAACCTCGGAACCAGCACACTTGCCCTTAATAACAACACCTGGACAAGCATCGATTTGCTCGCCGCGTGGCCCAACGCCACCACCCAACCAGATCTGGTCTCGGTCAATGGGCACTTTGAACACTGGCGCGGTATCCCGGCTTCCCCCTTCCCCCCGACGGCCGCCTCCGACTTTTTCTATAACACCGACCTGCTAAACGGCACCACTGGCGTTGAAAATCAGGTTGCCTACTCGATGGGCTGTCACGCCGGGCTAAACGTGCCCGAAAGTATGGTCTCCAGTGCCGCGACCTCCCCGGACTTTGCCCAGGTACTGGCGCAAGGTGGCGCGGCGGCCTGGGTTGCCAACACCGGCTTTGGTTATGGCATGGACGATGCCGCCACTCATTCTGAACAATTAATGACCCTCTTCACCCAGGAATTGGGTGCGGACGAGGTCGTATCGATTGGCCAAGCCCTGGTCAACGCCAAACAACGGTATCTGGGCACGGTCGGGGCGAGTGGCTTTGGCGTATAT
>JABWBV010000053.1 GCA_013359445.1 Anaerolineales bacterium
CCCTGGCCTCGGAACATGCCGCACGGATGATCGCCATGCGGAATGCCACCGACAATGCAAACGAACTCGTAGGCGCACTACAACTTCAATATAACAAAGTGCGTCAGCAATTGATTACCAATGACATTTTAGATATTGCGGGCGGTGCTGAAGCACTATCCCAAGCAACAGAATAACTGGAGGCGTGAATGGCTAAAGCAATCGGCCGTGTCGTTCAAATTACTGGCGGTGTCGTAGACGTCGCATTTCCCCAAGGAGAACTGCCCGAAATTTTCGAGGCGATTGAAGTTCCCCGTCAAAATCAGAAACCTCTTATTCTCGAAGTTCAAAAACACCTGGGCAATAATTGGGTGCGAACTGTCGCGATGGATGCCACCGATGGTTTACAACGGGGCGTCAAAGCCATTGCAACAGATGCTCCCATCCTTGTACCTGTTGGCCAAGCGACGTTAGGCCGTATCTTCAACGTCCTTGGCGAACCCGTGGACGAAGGAGAACCTCTTCAGACCGGGCAACGGTACCCCATTCACCGTTTGGCCCCATCCTTTGAAGAACAATCCACAGGTGTTCAAGTATTTGAAACCGGTATCAAAGTCATTGACCTGATTGCCCCCTTCACGAAAGGTGGGAAAACCGGGATTTTCGGCGGCGCAGGTACGGGTAAAACCGTTATCATCACCGAACTGATCTCCTCCATTGCTCGTGTCCATAAAGGCAACTCCGTCTTCGCAGGGGTGGGCGAACGCACCCGTGAGGGAACTTCCGTCTATCGAGAAATGATCGAATCCGGGGTTATGAAAGACACGGTGATGGTCTTTGGACAGATGAACGAGCCGTCTGGTGTCCGCTTACGTGTGGCGCTTTCGGCGTTGGCGATGGCAGAATTTTTCCGTGATCAGGGTCGGGATGTATTGTTGTTTATCGATAATATTTTCCGCTTCACGATGTCCGGTTCGGAAGTATCGGCGTTGCTCGGACGTATGCCCTCCGCGGTCGGTTACCAACCCACCCTTGCCACGGAGATGGGCGAACTGCAAGAACGTATCACCTCCACCCGCACAGGTTCGATTACCTCCATGCAAGCGGTGTACGTGCCTGCGGATGACTACTCCGACCCCGCGCCAGTCGCCACCTTTACCCACTTGGACGCGACGATCGCGCTTGAACGGTCCATCGTAGAAAAAGGGATTTACCCCGCGGTTGATCCTTTAACTTCGACCAGCCGTATTCTTGACCCCAACATCGTTGGCCTTGAGCATTACAATACCGCCCGCGAAGTACAACGTGTTCTCCAGCGTTATAAGGACTTGCAAGATATTATTGCCATTTTGGGCGTAGACGAGCTTTCCGAAGACGATAAACTCCTGGTAGCGCGTGCCCGCAAAATGGAACGCTTCTTCAGCCAACCGTTTGTGACGGCCCAACAGTTTACCGGTATTGAAGGGGAGTATGTGCCCCTTAAGGAAACTGTTCGCTCCTTCCGTGAGATTCTCGATGGCAAATGTGATGATTTGCCCGAACAGGCTTTCATGATGGTCGGCACGATTGAAAATGTCCGCGAGAAAGCGGCAAAATTGGCGAATCAGTAATTTGTTCGATAGGAGCAGTAAGTAGGCTTTATTCTCCCTACTTACTGCTTTCCTCTCTCTATTCACTGGAGAAAAACATGCCTATTCGTTGTGAAATTGTTTCACAAGATCGCCTGGTTTGGGAGGGCGATGCAGATATGGTAATAATGCCCGGAACCGAAGGGGAGATGGGAATTTTGCCGCATCACGCCCCCTTGCTGACCACCCTGCAATTTGGGGTGATTAAAGTACGTACCCGAACCCAAGAAGAAGTTTTTACCGTCTCTGGGGGGGTCGCGGAAATCCAACCGGAGATCATCACAATTCTGGCAGACGCCGCAGAAAACGTTGGCGAAATTGATGTGGCCCGTGCAGACGCCGCACGCCGACGCGCGGAAGAAATGCTTAAAGCAGGCCCACCTGCCGATACAGATTCTTATCTCGCAATTGAAGCCGCCCTTCGGCGCTCGAATTTACGCTTGGACGCTGTCCGGCGCTACCGCCAGGTTCGCCGTGAGTATGGCGATCAAGGCTGATCTAGCCGCGCGGCAAGGATATTATGGCCCTCTTTTCAAAAGATCTGGGCATTGATCTTGGCACAACCTATACGCGAATTTCCGAAGGGGGCGTCGTGATTTTAGAAGAACCCACTGTTGTTACCATTGCAGTGGAAGAGCAAATGATTGTTGAGGTGGGAAAAGCGGCCCAAGAGATGTATGGGCGGGTTTCTGATCGGCTTGAGGTTACCCGCCCTTTACAAAATGGGGTAGTTGCCAGGTATGAAGTCACCGAGAATCTAATTCGATATTTGATCAAAAAAGTAAGTGGCCCTTTGGCCTTTTTCCGGCCTCGGATCATGATCACGGTCCCATACGGGATTACGAGTGTGGAGACACGCGCGGTGCATGAGGCCGCCCTGGGCGCGGGGAGCCGGGAAGCGTACCTGATTCATCAGCCATTGGCCGCGGCGCTGATTCATCAGCCATTGGCCGCGGCGCTGGGGGCAGATTTGCCGGTAGGGACACCTTCCGGGAACATGGTCGTTTCTTTAGGCGGGGGGTGTAGTCAGGCGGCTGTGATCGCGATGAATAGTATCGTTGCCGCAGATACCTTGCGCGCGGGAGGGATGGAATTAGATGAGGCAATCATCTCGTATGTGCGTAAAAAATATGGTCTGATTATCGGTCAGCCAACCGCTGAACAAGTAAAAATTAAAATTGGGGCCGCCGTGCCTCAAGATCAAGATAAAAGTATTGAAATTCAGGGCCAGGATCAAGTCACCGCGCTTCCGCGTCCGCTCGTTCTGACGACTGGGGAAATTGTGGATGCTGTACGGGATGTTTTAAAGGATATTATTGAAACTGTGCGTCGGGTGTTGGAAAAAACCCCGCCTGAGTTGGTTTCAGATACGATTGATCGGGGGATCGCCTTATGTGGTGGGGGCGCTTTGCTTCCAGGCATAGAAAAATTGATGACGAAAGAATTAGGGATTCCCACCTATTTAGTGGATAATCCCATGACTTGTATTGCCGAGGGGGCTTCACGCGCATTAGAGATTTACCCAACCTTACGCCGTAACTTACCTAACGTAAATTGACAATTGAAATATGCTTTTTCTCTCTGTTGTATCCGATAAATTTCGGTTTTTGAAGGGTATAACCAAAGTGAGAAATTCCGCATCCTGTAAGTTGAAAGAGCATGTCGCATTCTCTTTCAATTTCTGTTACCTTTTTGCCGTTTGTTCGGTGTCCCCCCTATTAAGGAGTAAAAAATGTTTTCTAACGAAACGTTACAAGCGATGAAGCCAGACTGGAAAAAAATCGTCCACCATTATTCCCAGCCTGACCTAAAGAAAAGTATTCGTGAATTAATAGTGACCTTTGTGCCGCTATTGACGTTGATTATTCTGATGTATTTGAGTTTGCAGGTTTCGGTTTGGCTGACTTTAGCCTTGTCGCTTCCCACCGCCGGTTTTCTTGTCCGTACATTTATCATTTTGCATGATTGCGGGCATGGCTCATTTTTTAAATCAAAAAAAGCCAACGATTGGGTCGGTTTAATTTGTGGCGTTTTCACGTTTACCCCTTACTTTCATTGGCGACATAGCCACGCGATTCACCACGCCTCCTCCGGGGACCTGGACCGACGCGGGATTGGGGATGTGATGACGTTGACAGTGCGAGAGTATCTGGCCTTGCCCTGGTATCGGAAACTTTCCTACCGTATCTACCGGCACCCGCTCGTCTTATTTGGCATTGCCCCGCTTCTACTATTTTTGGTCATGCACCGCATCCCTTACGGGCCGGGCGGAAAACGCGAGCGCTGGAGCGTACATTTCACCAACTTGGCCCTCCTCGCCCTTTTCCTAACACTCGGATATTTTTTGGGCTTTTGGAATGTGATCGTGGTTCACCTTCCCGCGTTTGCTTTAGCCTCTTTGGCGGGCGTTTGGATGTTCTACGTCCAGCACCAGTTTGAAGATACTTATTGGGAACACCACCCTGAATGGGAATATTTAGCCGCCTCGCTGAAGGGAAGTTCATATTACAAACTCCCCAAAGTTTTGCAGTGGTTCACTGGCAACATCGGTTTCCACCACATTCACCACCTGTCGCCGAAAATCCCCAACTATAATTTGCCCAAAGCGTTCAAGGAAAATCCGCTCTTCCAGCATGTGACCGTGATCACCTTTTGGGAGAGCATGAAAACCATATCCCTTAAGCTCTGGGACGAAGAAAAACGGACCATGGTAGGGTGGCGCGAGTTGAAATCTCTCCGGGCGACACCCCCCGCAGGGGCCTAGCTCAGATTAAGGATCAAAAAAGCCCCTCCGTAATTTTACGGAGGGGCTTTTTCATGTTTCGACCCACTTGCCCCCTGTAATATTCCGGCTTAACAATTTTCGATTGCCATCAAAGGTGAGTTCCACTTCAACCCGCTGAAAACACTGCCCAGCCCCCATCAAAACCTTGCGGCAAAAATACGTTGTTTTTTCCCCTTCGCCAAACTCCAAACTCAAATCATTGAGCAGATTAACGCGCGCCCTAATCACCTCCCCACAACGGTGACATTGAACCGTCAGCCAGTAACTATCCGCATCCTGTCGAGAGGGGGGCGAAGAAAATAGGGTGGAAAGCTTTTTGAAAAAATTCATGGAAAAATACACACATGAAGAGTGGCAACCCGTTACAAATAATAAGTCATCCGCTGGAGATGCGTAACCGGATCAATATATTGCACACGTACATCGGACGGAACATTGATACTGATAGGGGCATAGTTCAAAATCGCTTTCACCCCGGATTCAATCAGGCGATCAGCAACTTCCTGAGCCGCACCCGCGGGAACCGCCATCATCGCAATCTTGACCCCCGCCTCTCGGATCGCCTCGACCATCCCAGCAGTATCTTGCACCACAAAATGATCGATATGGGTCCCAATCTTCTCTGGCGCGTTATCAAAAATCATGACAACCCGAAAGCCTCGATTATTTAACCCAGGATACCGCCCAAGCGCGCTCCCAATGTCCCCAGCCCCCACAACCACCACTTCCCAAACTTTATCTACTTTCAAAATACTTCGCACTTGTTGGGCCAGCGCCTCAATGCTATACCCCGTCCCCTGCTTCCCAAATTCGCCAAACTGCGACAAATCCTTGCGAATTTGTGCCGCAGAAATGCCTAAGCGCTCCCCCAATTCCTGCGATGAAGTCACCTGTCGACCCTCTTGTAACAAGCGTTGTAAGGCCCGCAAATAAATGGGCAACCGACCTACCACAATATCGGGAATAATTTTATCTGCCATGCACACTCCTTACGCTCTGCATTTGTGTAATAAGGCACAATTTACCACAGATCAAAACAATCTGCTAGGGCTTTGTAATAAACGGTACAACTATTGTACAATCGAAAATTTTTACCCTCCTCCTCTTTTATCGGCAACCCTCCTCCCGCTTAAGTGGTTACCCACGCAATGCCAATCAAACCTCAGCCGGGTACGCAACCGAGCCATCACCTAAAAGAGGCATGCCGAATTCACCTCGGGAAAATACGCGCCAAACCCTCACAATTCTGCGCCAAAACGCAGATTTATCCCCAAATCCTGATAAAATTACCCCCGTCTGAACCCAGGAACCCAGGAGAATCTATGCCCACCCAAGTCCTCATGCCCGAACTCGGCGAATCCGTCGAAGAAGCGACGGTCACTCGCTGGCTCAAGCACGAAGGGGATAAAATCACCGAATTTGAACCCCTGCTCGAAGTGAACACCGACAAAGTGGATACGGAAATCCCCAGCCCCGCGGCTGGCGTTGTCCTCAAAATCCTCATCCCCGAAAACACCACCGTCCACAAAGGCCAACTCCTCGCATGGATCGGCCAACCTGGCGAAACCCTAACGGATAGTGCCGCCCCGATCCATCCCTCGACCCCGAACGCGGCCCCGGACCCAGCCTCTCATCCCGCCGATCCTGCCCCCGCGGCCCCCCGCCCCGGACGCGATCCCAACCTGGGCTTCATCTCCCCCCTCGTCGCGCGGATGGCGAGCGAACACCAACTGGACCTGACCCAGATTTCCGGCACCGGACAGGGCGGCCGTATCACCAAACGGGATCTTGAAATGTACCTCGCCGCGGGCAAACCGATTACCCCGCCTGCCACCGTCCCGGTTGTGGTCCCCCCCGTGCCTCCAACACATCCCGCCCCCGTCCCACCCCCAACCCCGACGCCGAGCCAGAAACAGCCCGCCCCGCTCCCACCTGTCGCCCTCCCCGGCGAAATTGTGCCCCACACCAACATTCGCCGCGCTATTGCCGAGCATATGGTGATGAGCAAACGCACCTCCCCGCATGTTACCACCGTGATGGAGGCAGACATGAGCGCGGTCACGGCGCATCGCGCGGCCCAGAAGGCCGCCTTCGCCCGAGATGGTGTGAACCTGACTTTTACCCCCTATTTGATCGCCGCCATTGTTGCCGCCGCGAAAGCGTATCCCATCGTCAACGCTTCCTGGAGTGATGCGGGTGTGGTGCTTCACCGGGAGATTAATGTGGGGATGGCGACCGCGCTCGAACAAGATGGTTTGATTGTACCGGTGATTAAAAATGCAGATAGCCTGTCCCTGTTGGGGTTGGCGCGCACGGTCAATGACCTGTCCAATCGGGCACGGGGTCGCCAACTCAAACCTGACGAGGTGAAAGGGGGCACGATCACCCTGACCAATCATGGTACGTCTGGCTCGCTGTTTGCCACCCCGATCATTAACCAACCTCAGTGCGCGATCCTTGGGGCTGGCATGATTCAAAAACGCGTGGTCGTCGTCAGCGATGGCATTTCGGATAACATTGCCATTCGCCCGATGGTGTATCTTTCGCTGACCTTTGATCACCGCATTCTTGACGGTGCAACGGCTGATTATTTTCTCGGCACGGTCAAGAAAACTCTCGAAACCTGGAAATTATTACCAACCTAAAAATCAGGTTCTGCCGGTTTGGGCGCGTAGTTTGAAGTCCGATCCCTTACCGGTAGACCCAAAACGAACTAATAAGGAGAATTATGAGCAATTACGATGTGATGGTTATTGGCGCAGGCCCGGCTGGGTATGTGTGCGCCATTCGGGCCGCACAACTCGGTCAAAAAGTGGCGATTGTAGACAAGCAATGGCTGGGGGGTGTTTGTTTGAATGTGGGGTGTATCCCCTCGAAATCCCTGTTAAAAAATGCGGAGGTTGCCCATACGTTGCGGGAACGCGGCAAGGAGTTCGGGTTTACCCTCGAAAATCTGACGCTCGATTATAGTGTTGCAGTTAAGCGCAGTCGCCAGGTTTCTGATCGGTTGACCAAAGGGGTGGGCTTTTTGATGAAAAAGAATCAGATAGACGTGCATATGGGCACGGCCAGGCTGATCACACGTGATACCGTGCAGGTGACCGATAAAGATGGGAAAACGACCGACTATCAGGCAAAAAATATTGTCATTGCGACAGGGGCCAGCGTGGCCGTACCTCCAGTGTGGCATATAGACGGCGAAAAAGTTGTGACTTATTGGGAAGCGATTTTACAAACCAAATTACCGAAGTCGGTCATTGTGATTGGCTCCGGGGCGATTGGGGTGGAATTTTCGACGGTGTGGAGTTCTTATGGGACCAAAGTGACCATTGTTGAAATGTTGGACCGGATGGTGCCTAACGAGGATGAAGAGGTCAGCAAAGAACTGCAAAAGGCTTTTGAGAAAAATAAAATCACTTGTTTGCCCAGTCATAAAGTGGAAGCCCTTGAGACTACAGAAACGGGCGTGCGTGTTAAAGTCTCTGGCCCGAAGGTGAATGAGGTGCTGGAAGCTGAACAAGTGTTGGTGGCGACCGGGTTTAAACCCAATTCGAAGGGGTTGGGTCTGGAGGAGGTGGGGGTTAAGCTTACTGACCGAGGGATGATCGAGATTGATGAGCGGATGGCGACAAATATTCCCGGTATTTGGGCGATTGGCGATGTGACGGGGAAGTTGATGCTGGCGCACGTGGGGTCCGCGCAAGGGATCCTTTGTGCGGAAAATATGGTGGGGAAGGAAACGCACACGCTTGATTATGTAATGATGCCGCGTGCCACGTATTGTTTTCCACAAATCGCCTCGTTTGGGTATACCGAGGCTCAGGCGAAAGAAAAGGGGTACGAAATCAAGGTGGGGCGGTTCCCCTTCCAGGCCAACGGTAAGGCCTTGGGGTTGGGGGATTATGCTGGGTGGGTGAAACTCATTACGGATGCTAAATATGGTGAAATTCTCGGCGCGCACCTGATTGGCCCGGAAGTGACCGAACTACTCCCCGAATTGACCCTCGCACAAATGATGGAACTAACCCCCGCCG
Organism: Anaerolineales bacterium; assembly: GCA_013359445.1. Lineage (GTDB taxonomy): Bacteria > Chloroflexota > Anaerolineae > Anaerolineales > JABWBV01 > JABWBV01. The sequence goes on from JABWBV010000053.1 coordinate 8,427, forward strand.
AAATTGCGCGTAATGTTCATGCTCACCCCAGTTTGAGCGAAGCGTTGATGGAAGCGGCACACAGCGCAGAAGGGCACGCGATTCATACATAAAATGGGGCTTTGCCGGGTTGGGGAGGAAGTCCCATTCTGTTAATCCCGAAAGACCCGAATATGAAATAGAACGAGGCCATTCAGAACCTGAATGGCCTCGTTTTGTATTGCGGAAAAGTGTTAACTTAATTGCGGATTGTTATATAATTGATTCATTCGCAAAGCCCAAAATTCTTTGGCTTAGGGGCTTTTCCCTATCCATTTGCGGCTGTCTTGGAATTTTGCGATCGGTTTTTTGTTCGTTTTCCAGTAGTTACAATTTTTCTTAAGTCAAAGGAGGATCATGATGGTTTCAAAACTATGGGAGCTTGTGCCCAGTCTCGACATGAAATCTTGGAATAATGATCAAGGGAAAGGTAGTTTGGTGACTTTTTTTGTGGCCGCTTTTTTGTTAGGTGTGGCTGTTTTGATTGGCTTGATTTTAGTGCTTAAAGTGTTCATGAAACCACCGACCGTGAAGTTTTTGACGGAGATAGGATTTGGCTTTTTGACCCCTTCTGAAGAAGTTTTAAATATTGGCGAAGTGATCACCCTGGGGGTGGTTTTCCTGATTGGGATGGTGGTGGCCTTGGTCAGTATCTACATTTTCAAAAACCAGGCCTTACAGAAGGTGGTGCATATATACACCTTATTGTGCGCCTATTTTGGTTTATTTGTTTACATGAAAATCGCGCTGAATTTTTATAATCGTAGTTTTAATTTCGGCGACCGTTTTCCAAAATATCTTTTAGCCCTTGTGGTGGTGAATGCCGCTGTTTTTGTTTTACCTCTTTTGTATGATCGGTATGTCGTTCGGCCTTTTGCCATCCCCATTTTTATCGGTAATTTCTTTCATTTGATGTTGATTTTAGGCCACAATGTTTTTGTGGGAGTAGGTGAATTAATTTCCCCATTTTCCTTTCGAGTCTATTATATGTTTCACTACTTTGAAAAAGTATGGGAAAAAGTCCGACTTTTACCGGCCCAAGATCTGAAGAAATTGGATGTGGCCTCAGTGGCACCTTTTACGCGGTCTGTTGGTCCTGATCTCTATTTTTTTGTTGGGGATCTTTTTCTGTTCGTATTTATGGTCATCATAGCCATTTCGTTTGTGCGGAATGCTCCATTTTTTGCAAGTGTAAAACGGCAATTAGGGTTTTTATTCCCGTCCGACGAAACATGAGCGTTTTTGCTGATAGGGGATTGCCCTATATCTGATGTACCAAGCCAACCTGGAAAAAAAGGAGCGAGGCGGGAATGACCCCGCCTCGCTCCTTTTTTTTGGAGCATTCCACGCATGGTAGGCGTTACCGAGCCTCTATTCTCTAATCTTTTCCCCCATCAACTCCACCAACGTCGCATGAAAACGTAAAATTCCAAATGAAGGCAATTGCGCCACCAGATGGGGGGGAACCACCTTTGCATCATCCAGTCGGATCACAATATGCGGTAATTTTAAAACGCCTGTGGGATTCACCTTAAACTTGTACTTTCCGACTTCAGCCCCGGACGCCATCGAAGCAAAAGTCAAATGTTTTCGTTCGGTGGGCGGGGTGAGTAAAAACAACAACTGAAACAAATCCAGCACTTTATTTTCGCTCCCCGACGAATCAAAAATCGCCACCGGATTATCGCCTTTCAGCGCACGATATGTATTTTCTAAAAACTCAGATGGGTACAGTCTCGCGATTCTTCGCAAGTCACTTTCGATGGAGTTTTGGCGTTGATAAGTAGCCTTAAATAACGGTAGTGTTTTTTCCTCTTCAAAAGTGGGAATCTCATCCATCTCTTTGGCTAAATACTGCAAATCTGCATGAATCGCCTCAAACACTTCTTGATCAAACACTAAAAAATGAGTTTGTAAATAATACCGGTTCAGATTTTCTGGGGTAAGACTTCGTTGTGTACAACTGAACACAATCTGTTTGGGAGATAATTGAAAAAAAGCGTAAGCCCGCCGTCCTCGCAAAATCGCCTGGGAAAACCCTGACCCGGTCCGACCCAAAACATCCGCACAATCTTTTTCGGTCAAACCCGGTGTTTTCGCCACGATCTTGTAGCCAGAAACATCTTTCCCCTCCCGCAAAATCTTTCCCCATACAAAATGTTCACAAACAAAAGGAATGATTTCACGAGGCAACATACTTAAACAATCACTTTACTGTAAGAGCCACTCAATGGGCTTAAAGATATTGATAGGAATAATTTTATCCGGGTCAATCCGCTGTACCCCTGACGCTTCCGTTGCATTTGCAGAACGCCTCGCTCCATTTTCTTGCAGTCCAATCGAAGAGCACCCAAAAAACTTAACCCGTCCAGGCGCGCACGCATTCAAAATATCCTGATAAATATGTGCCCCCAAAACCCGGCGCGCCAACTCATTCATTTTCTCCCCATCCAGGTCAATCGTATACTGATATTTCTCCCGATCCATCTTTGTGAAACACACCGCCATCGCCGGAAGAATCGGCTTATTGATCGAATTATTACTCGCCGAACGTTCTAAAGACCCCAGCGCTCGGCTGATCGTGACATAGTGGGAAGCCTGTTGCCCGCGCACCTCTTCGGGGTCCAGCAGTAACAGCAACCCCTCACATTTCGTCAAACGATCATAAGGATTCACCGTAATCTCCGGAAACAAATTCCGCATCTGCACCGGATTCTCAAACCATTCTCCCGAAGCATCCGCCAGCACCAACCGATAAGATTGCACCACGCCCAATGCTCCCTCGCGCGAAATATCATATGTATACACACCAACATCCTGTTGCATTGTGGCAATTGGAAATACCCCCTCCTCAAATAAAAGCCGATAATTCCGCAGACGAAACTCATCCGACTCCTCATCCGCCGCCTTCATCTTCCAACCGTTGGCAAGGCAATCGTGATAGAGCACAGACAAATACGTTGTCTTTCCCGCCCCTTTCGGACCCCAAATTCCAATATTCTTTTTCATCGCAACATCCTCCTTCCAAAAATTGAGAATTTTGTCAATTATACAACGCCGTTCTGTTCTTTGTTACGAATGTAAAAAAATGGGTGTTTCCGCCCCCAAGCAGAAACACCCGCATATTGAAAAGGACGCCCAGAAAATTACGAGCCGCCTTACGCTTCCCTACCGCAAAAACGCCTCCGCTAATCCCCCATCCACACTGAAAATTTGCCCGGTCGTTTTTTGGAACTTGCTACTCGTCAGCAAATACGCCACTTCCGCCTGATCCGCCAACGTGATCGGGGCCTTGAGCAGGGTGCGCTGGGCGTAAAAATCCGCCAGTTTGTTTTGTAAGTCGTCCGTAGAATCCGTTTCCTCGAACGTGATCCCGTACTTGATCAGCGACGCAATCACCCGGTCGCGGGGGAACATGCTACTCCCCTCCACCACGGTGGCGGGGGCCAGACCGTTGACGCGCACGCGCGGGGCCAGTTCCACCGCCAGTTCACGGACGAGGTGGTTCGCGGCGGCTTTGCTGGCATCGTAGGCGAGCGACCCTTTTTTGGATACCGCCCCGTTCACGCTCGTCGTAATCACTAACGTCCCCGACAACCCCTGCGCATCCCAAATCCGGCGCGCCTCATCCGCCACCACGTAGGGGCCGATCACATTCACGTCGAACGTCGTCCCCCACATCGGATCGGGGATACGCCCCTCGCGGTTCGGGGAGACGTAAATCCCCGCGGTGATGATGACGTTGTCCATCCCGCCATACGCGAGAATCACCTGCTCGAACATCGCCCGCACGCTGTCCCGGTTGGTGATGTCCGCCCCCAGCCCAATCGCCGGGCCGCACGCGGAAATCCCCGTCCCCGCGACGCCGATCCCCATCCCGTAAATTTTCGTCAACTCATCCGCCGTTGCCTGTGCCGCCTCCGCCTGCAAATCCACGCAGACGACATGCGCCCCCTCTTTCGCCATCCGGTGCGCCGTCGCCTTCCCGATCCCGCTCCCCGCGCCGATCACAACCACCACGTTCCGGGCAAATTCTTTGTCGGGCGGCATCCGTTTGAGTTTGGCTTCTTCGAGCAACCAATATTCGATGTCGAACGCTTCCTGGCGGGGCAGACCCTGATATTCGCTGATCGCCTCACTCGCGCGCATCACTTCGATGGCAAGGGAATAAAATTCGGCGGTGACGCGGCTCTCGCTCTTGGTTTTGCCCCAGGCGATCAGCCCCAGGCCGGGGATCAGGATCACGGTCGGGTTGGGGTCGCGCATGGCGGGCGAATTTACATGTTTGCAGGCGGCGTAGTAGGCGGCGTAATCCGCGCGGTAGGCGGCGAGGCCTGCGTCCAGTTTGGCGAGCAGGGCGTCGAAATCTTCCGCCGTTGGGTTCCAATCCACGTAAAGGGGTTTGATTTTTGTGCGGAGAAAATGATCGGGGCAGGAGGTGCCGAGTTCGGCGAGGCGCGGGGCGTCGTGGCTGTTGACGAATTGCAGAACGCTGTCGGTGATGTGAACCGTCCCGATGAACGTCGTTCGCCGAACGTCGCTTTGCGCGGACACCATGCCGCGTAACTTGGGGAGTAACCGGACAAGCAACCCCACGCGGGCGGACGCGTCCAGCGCGGGGTACTTTTCCCCCCCAAACGTTTCCGCCCCCCGGTCGTGGGCGGCGATGTACTCGGCGGCTTTTTCGATCAGGGACAGCGTCAGGTCGTAGCACGCTTTGTCGTCATCCGCCCAGTTGATCAGCCCGTGTTGCCCCATCACCAACCCTTTCAAGTTCGGATTTTTCCTCGCCATTTCACCCATCACCAACCCCAAATCAAACCCCGGCCTCTGCCACGGTACCCACCCCACTTCCTCCCCGTACACTTTGCGGGTCAGTTCTTCCTGATCTTTGCTCGCGGCGATGGCGATGGCGGAAATCGGGTGCATGTGGTCCACGTGCCGCGCGGGGATGAACCCGTGCAGGGGCGTGTCAATCGAACTGGCGCGGGGGTTGAGGTTATAGGTGGTGTGCGGGTACATGTCCACCATTTGATCTTCAATTGCGGTTTTAACGCCTTTGACGGGCGCGGCGTCGTAGATTTTTTGCAGGGCGAGCAGTTTGTCCATATACAGCGAGGCGAAGTTCTCTTTTTTGGACGTGCGGAGGTCGCCGCCGGAGCCTTTGACCCAGAGAACGTCTACTTCTTCGCCGGTGAGGGGATCGGGCATGTGGATTTTGGAGGAGGTGTTGCCCCCGCCGGTGTTGGTGATGCGCTGATCGGCCCCGAGGATGTTCGAGCGGTAACGCAGACGTTCAACAGGATCGAGTTGATCGGCCACGGCGTCGTCCCAGAGGTAGGTAACGTGTTGGAAGGTGGGCATAGGGAAGTCCTTGTGAGGTTGGTTGATTAGTTGGGTAGTTGGTTAGTCGGTTAGTTTGTTAGTTTGTTAGTTTGTTAGTTGGTTAGTTTGTTAACCAACTAACAAACCAACCAACTATCCAACAAACTACCCAACAATGTTCTTTTCAAACGCCTCATCCCACGCGGGCGAGGCATTGGGCGTGAAATACCGCATCCCATCCATTTGGGCGACGAGGTGACGGGCTTCGGACAGACTACCGACTTCACCCAGGGCGAGCAGTTGCACGAGCGCGTTGCCGAGCACGGTCGCTTCCACTGGCCCCGCGAGGACGGGTTTGCCGGTCGCGTTGGCGGTCATTTGGTTAAGCAGGGCGTTTTGTGATCCCCCGCCGAGGACGTGGATGACATCGAGCGGACGATTTGCGAGGGCGGTCAGTTTCTCGAACACATCCCGGTACGCCAGCGCCAACCCTTCGAGCACGGTTCGCACGATTTCGCCGGGGGTTTCGGGGATGGGTTGCCCGGTTTGGGCGCAAAAATCCCGAATGCGGGCGGGGTGATCGCCAGGGAGAAGGAACACGGGATCGTTGACGTTGAGCACCGCTTTGAACGGAGGCGCGGCCTCCGCCAGTTGCACGAGTTCGGCGTAGGAATACGATTGCCCCTCCGCCTGCCAGGTTGCGCGGCATTGCTGGACGATCCACAAGCCCATCACATTTTTGAGCAGGCGATACGTCCCGTTCACCCCCCCTTCGTTGGTGACGTTGGCGGCGAGCGCGGCGGGAGTTAGGATCGGGTGGGGCATTTCCAGCCCCGCGAGGCTCCACGTCCCACTGCTGATGTACCCGGCGTGCGGGGTTTGCGCGGGCATGGCGGCCACCGCGCTCCCGGTGTCGTGACAGGCGGGGGCGATGACGGGGATGCCCGTATACGTGCCGAGCCGCGTGCCCGGTTGGACGATTTCGGGGAAGATGTGCGTGGGGATGTCCAACTGTTCGAGCATCGGCGTCGCCCAGGTTCCGGTGACGGGGTTGAACATTTGCGTGGTGGTCGTGTTGCTGAATTCGCAGACCTTCGCGCCCGTGAGCCAGTAGTTGAGCAAATCGGGGGCGGTGAGGAAGGTTTGGGCGATGGAGAGTTGCGGGGATTCGAGCAGGCTCATCAGTTGATAGAGCGTGTTGATGGGCATGAACTGAATCCCGGTCTGGGCGAACACGTCCGCGCGGGGCACGCGGGCAAAGACTTTTTCCATCATTCCCTCGGTACGCCGATCCCGATAGTGGACGGGGTTGCCGATCAGTTTCCCGTTCCCGTCGAGCAAGCCGAAATCTACCCCCCACGTGTCCACGCCGAGACTGGCGGGGTGCAACGCCCGTCCTTTTTCGATTCCGGCCTGGATGTCACTCCACAGGCGGAGGAAGTCCCAATGCAGGGTGCCGTGAACGGTGATGGTAGTGTTGGGGAAACGGTGTAGTTCTTCGAGGGCGAGGTGGCGGCCATCGAACTTGACGGCCATGACGCGCCCGGATTCGGCACCGAGGTCAATGGCGAGGGTGGTGAGAGGGTGGAACATGATGGTACACAGAAGGGGAGCAGAGAGACACAGATAGGATTATTTTTAGCAAAACCCGCATCCTTCGACTGCGCTGGACATGGGCCAATTTGAGACTTGAGTTAATTGCCGCTCAGGATGCTATCGTAATAAGTAATTTAGCAAATCTTCCCGACGTACCCGGCGATGAATTCGCCGGGCTAGGCAACGCCGCCCGATGTTGAACATTTCCAAAATGATCTGACAATCCTCTTTCGGCCCGCCGGGGGATGAATTCCCCCGGCTACGAAACAACGCCGGATGAATCCGGCTTCCATAGCCCGTTTCAACTGGCGTCGTTTTGTAGGCAGGGGGTTTAGCCCCTGCCGGACCGAAAGCACTCGTCAGATCATTTTGGATATTTTCCATAAAAATCCTTCGCGTTCTTTGCGGTGAAATTATCTTTGGCTTAAGACATTCTTCTCGTAAGCGGCAATTTCATCCATAAACGCATACCCAACCGGAACATTTTGAGTCAGGCAGTGATAATCCCATACCGCGCCAAACGGCAATCCTTTCAACTCTTCCAACAGGGCGAGGCGGCGGGTGTAGTTGCCGGAGTTTTCGAGTTCTCGGAGCGTGGCGTGCGGTTCGAGGAGAGCCATGAGCAGGGCGCGGAGGGCGTTACGAGCGCCAATCGTCCAGGCGGCGACGCGGTTGATGCTGGCGTCGAAGAAATCCAGGCCGATGTGAACCCGGTCGAGGTACCCGCCCCGGACAATTTCTTGCATGATCGCTTGCAGTTCATCGGTCAGGGTGACAACGTGGTCGCTATCCCAACGCACGCCGCGGCTGACGTGCAGGAGGAGTTCGGGGATGAAGAGAAGGGTGGCGGAGATTTTGTCGGCGATGGTTTCGGTGGGGTGGAAGTGCCCGGCGTCGAGGCAGAGCAGTTTTTGGCGGGAGACGGCGTAGCCCATGTAAAACTCGTGAGAGCCGACGACATAACTTTCGGAGCCGAGGCCAAAGAGTTTGCATTCCACGGCGTCGAGGTTGTGGGCGGGGTCGAGGGGTTTCTCAAAAACTTTGTCGAGTGATGCGTGTAGCCACTGGCGGGGCGAGGTGCGATCCACGGGGGTATCTTTAAAGCCATCGGGAATCCAGACGTTGGTCACGGCGGGGGTGCCGAGTTCGCGCCCGAAGTACGCACCGATTTCGCGGCTGGCGATGCAGTGTTCGATCCAAAACTGGCGGATGGCGGGGTCGCGGTGGGAGAGGGTGAATCCGTCATCGGCGAGGGGGTGGGAGAAACAGGTGGGGTTGAAGTCTATGCCGTGCCCGTTGGCTTTGGCCCAATCCGCCCAACTGGTGAAATGTTTGGGTTCGATGGCGTTGCGCTCGACTTTGTGATCGGTTTCGAGGTAGATGGCGTGCAGGTTGAGGCGGTGTTGGCCGGGGAGCAGGCGGTAGGTTTGATCGAGGTCGGCGCGGAGTTCGGCGGGGGTCTTGGCTCTGCCGGGGTAGTTGCCCGTCGCCATGATGCCGCCGCTCAAGCCCCGTCCGGGGTCTTCAAACCCGATCACGTCGTCGCCCTGCCAGCAGTGGAGGCTGATCGCGACGCGGGAGAGTTGGGCAAGCGCGCGGTCGGTGTCCACGCCGAGGGCGGCGTAGCGTTCTTTCGCGAGGGTATAGGCTTGTTGGAGGTGGGATTCGGTTGTCATGTTTTTTCTTTTCACCACAAAGGACACAGAGGAACACAAAGGAAGAATTTAAATACCTTCGTGAACCTTCGTGTCCTTTGTGTTTAAAAAATGTTTTGTTGCACATTGAAAGCGGTGCAAATAGCGCGGATTTCTTCGGGGGTGAGGCCTTCGCCGATTTCGCCGACGGTCAGGTTGTGGTATTCGTATTTGGCCCCGGTTTCGGCGTATTCGACCCGGTCGGCGGCGCGTTTGACGGAGATGTCGGAGCGGGCCATGACGCCGTGTTTGGCCCAGATCACGATCCGGTGGGTGCGGAGGGATTCGACGTTGGCGGCCATTAGATCGGGGGAGCCGGGGAGTTTGAAGGGGATGAATCCGATGCCTTCGGGGAGGTTGATGATGGTTTCGGGTTGCCAGCGGAGGAGATGACGGTTGAGATAGTTCACTTCCTGATAGCGGGGGACATGGCTGAGGAAGACCAGGTAGGGCGGTTGGGCGTGGATGAGGGCGTGAAAGTTGGTGCCACTGCGGAGAATCTGATCGTAGTGGACGGCGAGGTGAGAGTTAAATTCGCTGGTGACGCGCTCGAAACGGCGTCCGTAGGCCGTGTGCAGTTTGGCGGTTTGCCCACCTTCTTCGACAAGGAGCGCGGCGATGCTGGCGGTGGGTTCGTCTTTGAGTTCGCGCAGACGCCGCCCGGAGCCGGTGACGAGAAAGGTCGCGCCCGCGAGTTCGGGGACGGGTTGGGGGAGGGGGATCGTTTCAACGAGGGGAAAACGACTGCGGAGTTCAATCGGCCAACGCAGGCAGACGGAGAGGTTGCCCGCCGCACCTTCGGTGGCTTCGATTTCGGACAGGCGGTGTCCGGCCTCGCCCATCATGGTGAGGAGGTCGTTTAGTTCGGGGTAAGGAGGGGTGAGCATGGGGTTTTTGTGGGGGTAGGAAAAGTTAGGGGATTTTGGGGGAATTGTGGGAACTAAGGGAATTTGGCGAATTTTTGGGGTGAGTATTCCCATAATTCCTACGAATTCCTACAAATTCCCTTCCCCCTATACCAATTCCACCTGCACATCTTGCGCGCGCAAACTTTCCACCATTTCAGGTGGGGCCTTGGGATCGGTGATGAGGAGGTCAATTTCTTCGGGGAGGGCGAAGACGCTGAAAGACGTGATGCCGAATTTGCTGGAGTCGGCAATGCCAACGACTTTGTTGGAGACTTTCACCACGCTTTGTTTCAGGGTGGCCTCGTCGAGGTCCGTTTCCATCAGCCCGTCTTGGGCGGTGACGCTGTACGCGCCGAAGATGCCGAGGTCCACGCGGAGTCGCCGGAGCAGGTCGGTGTTGAGATTGCCCACGAGCGAACTGGAGCGCGGGCGAACCGTGCCCCCCAGCACCATCGTGGTGATCCCTTCGCAGAAAACGAGTTCCAGCGCGGTGTACAGGCCATTGGTGACGACGATCAGGTCTTTGCGATCTTTGATCAGGCGGGCGACTTGCAGAGCGGTCGTGCTGGCGTCGAGAAAAATGCGCTGGCCGGACTGAATGAGCGCGGCGGCGGCTTGTGCGATGCGGCGTTTTTCGTCCAGATTTTGCTGTTCGCGTGCCCCGAAATGGCGTTCAAGCCGCCCGCGCCCGGAGGCGAGCGCGCCCCCGTGAATGCGGGTGAGCAGGCCCTGCGCTTCGAGAAAATCCAGGTCTTTGCGGACGGTGACTTCGGAGACGTTGAGGAGTTGGCTCAAGTCGGCCACGTAACCGCGGTCGTGCTGGCTCAAATAGGTCAGGATTTGGTCGCGGCGGTTTTCGGTGGATAGGCTGTCATCGGGAATGTTGGTGTTCATATTTTGGTCCGCATCATACCCCAATATTTTTGAATGTCAACGCATTCGCAACCAAAACGAAATAAAATACTTCCTTATTGATTTCGTGTTCTTGACGCCCCAAGTTCGCCATGTTAAACTTTTCTTTATGACCACCCTCACCCTCCGCCTCGAACACCTCCGCGAGACCCTCGGCCTCGGCATGGATCGCCCCCGCCTTTCGTGGATCATTGAAACCGATCAACCGAATTGGCTCCAAACCGCCTACGAACTCGAAACCACCACCCCGGACGGGGTCCACCAAACGGTCAAAATCACCTCCGATCAATCCGTCCTCGTCCCCTGGCCCTTCGCCCCCCTCGCCTCCCGCGCCCGGCTCACCCTCCGCGCCCGCGTCTGGGGCAACGACGGCGAAGTCTCCGCGTGGAGCGACCCTCTCCCCCTCGAAACTGGGTTGCTGTCCCCGCACGATTGGACCGCACGCTTTATCACCCCCACGTGGAAGGAAGACCCCACCCGCTCGAACCCCGCGCCCTACCTGCGCCGTGAATTTGACGTGCGCGCGGGCGTGCAATCTGCCCGGCTGTACGTCACTGCGCTCGGCCTGTACGAGGCGAGCCTCAACGGGCAAGTGATCGGGGATCACGTCTTCGCCCCCGGTTGGACGGTGTACGATGCTCGTTTGCGCTACCAAACCTTTGACGTGACCGCCCTCCTCCGCGAGGGGCGCAACGCCCTCGGTGCGATTCTGGGCGATGGTTGGTTCCGGGGCCGGATTGGATTCGGTGGGGGCCAGCGCAATAGTTACGGCCAACAACTCGCCCTGCTCGCCCAACTCGAAATTCAGTACGCCGACGGTTCCACCGAAACCATCGTTACCGACGAAACCTGGCGCGCCGCCACTGGCCCCATCCTGATGAGCGACATCTACGGCGGGGAAACCTACGACGCCCGGTTGGAACACGCCGGATGGGATACCGCAGGTTTTGAGGACGCAAAATGGCGCAAAGTCCGCCCGCTCAAGTGGGATATGCGGACCTTGCAAGCCCCCCTCAACCCGCCCGTCCGCCGGATCGAAAAAGTCGCCCCCGTCACCATTTTCCAATCCCCATCGGGGAAAACACTCGTGGACTTCGGGCAGAACCTCGTCGGCAGGTTATCTATCACGGTGAACGGCCCCGCCGGACACACGATCACGCTCCGCCATGCCGAAGTCCTCGAACACGGCGAACTGGGCACCCGCCCCCTCCGCCTCGCCGAGGCCACCGACCACTACACCCTGCGGGGCGGCGACCCCGAAACCGGGGGTGGCGAAACCTGGGAACCCCGCTTCACCTTCCACGGTTTCCGCTATGCCGAAGTGTCCAACTGGCCGGGCGAACTGACCCTGTCCGACCTGCACGCCGTCGTTCTCCATTCCGATATGGAACGCACCGGCTGGTTGGAAACGTCCGATCCCCTGCTCAACCAACTGCACCAAAACGTGGTGTGGGGAATGCGCGGCAACTTCCTCGATGTCCCCACCGACTGCCCTCAACGCGACGAACGCCTGGGCTGGACGGGCGATTTGGAGGTATTTTCCCCGACCGCCTCGTTCCTGTACGATGTCAGTGGCCTGCTTCAATCCTGGCTGGCGGATTTGGCCGTCGATCAACGCAAATCCGGGGGGCGCGTGCCGCATGTGGTCCCCAACGTGCTCGGCAAAAACGCCGCCGCGGCCGCGGCCTGGGCCGATGCCGCTACCGTCGTTCCCTCCGTGCTGTACGAACGGTTTGGCGACCGGCAAATCCTGGCCGACCAATTTGAAAGTATGCGCGCCTGGGTGGACTACATCGCTTCGGTGGCAGGGAAAAAATATCTGTGGGACACCGGCTTTCAGTTTGGCGACTGGCTCGACCCCACCGCCCCGCCCGACAAACCCGCACAGGCTCGCACCCACAAAACCATCGTCGCCAGCGCGTACTTTGTCCGTTCCGCCGAACTTGTGGCCCGCGCCGCCCAAATCCTGGGCCGCCCCAAAGACCAGAAAAAATACCAAACCCTTGCCACCAAAGCTCGCGCCGCCTTCGCCCGCGAATACATCACCCCCACGGGCCGCATGATGAACGATGCTGAAACGGCATATGCCCTCGCCCTGGCCTTCAACCTGCTCCCCACCACCGAACAACGCCGACGCGCGGGCGAACGCCTCAACGAACTCGTGCGGGAAAGCGGCTACACCATCCGCACTGGGTTCGTCGGCACGCCGTTGATGTGTGACGCCCTGTGCAGTACCGGGCATTACACCGCCGCGTACCGTCTGCTTCTCCAGCAGGAGTGCCCCTCCTGGCTCTACCCCGTCACGATGGGGGCGACCACGATTTGGGAGCGGTGGGATTCCATGCTCCCCGACGGCTCGATCAACCCCGGCGAAATGACCTCCTTCAACCACTACGCGTTGGGGGCAGTGGCCGATTGGATGCACCGCATGATTGGGGGGGTGGCCCCCGCCGAACCAGGGTATCACCGGATGGAGATTGCGCCACGTCCGGGTGGCGGTCTCACGCACGCCCGCGCCCGCCATTTCACCCCGTATGGGATGGCAGAATGTGCGTGGAACATCGAAGACGAAACCCTGTACTTGAGCGTGATCATCCCTCCGAACACGACCGCGCGGGTAACCCTGCCCGGGAACGACACTCCCCCCATCGAAGTCGGCTCCGGCACCTGGCAGTGGACCGTCCCCTACACCGATCCCGACGCCCGCGGCCCCTTCACCGTGGACGATCTGATAGGCGACATTTTGAGCGACCCTGCCGCCCGCAACGTCATCGCCAACGTATTTGCCCGCACGGGCACCCCCGGCTTTGTCACCAGCACGATCTTCGGCGAGCGGAACATGCCCCTGCGCCAGGCGCTTCGGATGGTTCCGCGGTACGAAGAAGCTGAGAAGCTGATCAACGAGGCATTGGCGAGTATGTAAAGGCGCCGAATCTTTTGCAAATTTTGTAAAATAGGGCAGAGACCTTTCTGCCCTATTTTTGTTTTTGGAGAATCCCCATGAAACGTATCGGTTTTCAATTCAAAGTCCGCCAGGATCGCCTGGAAGAATACAAGGCCCACCACCAACACGTCTGGCCCGAAATGCTGGACGCTTTACGCGCGGCGGGGTGGCACAACTACACGTTATTCCTGCGCGAGGATGGGTTGGTGTTTGGCTATTTTGAGACAGAAGAAAGTCTCGCCGTTGCCCAGGCGAACATGGCCGCGACGGAGGTCAACACCCGTTGGCAGGAGTTTATGTCCCCGTTTACCGATTCCCATGCCCGCCCGGATGAAAGTTTTGTGGAACTAGAGGCGTATTTTCATCTGGATTAAAATAACTAAAAATTTTCTCATACGATTGTCCCCCCCAATTTGAATGACTTGACTTTCCCCCCTCTCTCCCTATAATGGAATCTGTCGTATTTTCACCGACACTTTTTTAGGATTATTATGCAAAGTAAGATTTCAGAGACTTTCCAGAAAGCCCGCCTCGCACTCCAAAAAGGGGATCAACGCACCGCCGCCTCCTTGCTGAACCAAATCCTTCAACAAGACAACACTCACCGAGAAGCCTGGCAACTGCTTTATGAAATGACTGGGAGCGGGGAATCTTTTGAGACCTTTCAAAAGAAATATGCCGAAAAATACCTCTCCAACAAAAACTCTGGTTCCTCACGGGATAAAGACCCCTCCATGCGCCGCGTCTCCCTGACGGGTGGAAAAAAACCCTCCCCCTCAGAACCGTTGCATCCCCCAACACCTGCGGCCGCTCCCCCGCCCAAAGAAAAAAAGCCCGGCTTTTTCGCCCGCCTTTTTAGCATCTTCCGTCGCAAACCCAAACCGGAAGCCCCTCCTACAAAATCCCCTCCTTCAACCCCGTCTTCTGCCCATGCCGACGAAAAGCATTCGGTCCGTCTTTCCAGCATCAAAGGCACCCCGTCCACGCCCTCGTTGTGGGAAGAACTCTCGATCCCCGCACTCAGCCCCACCTTTAGTGCCCCCCCCATCTCCTCCTTCCGAGAAATTCCCCAAACCCCCGCGGGTGAAAAAATCCGC
>JABWBV010000602.1 GCA_013359445.1 Anaerolineales bacterium
TGCGAGTATATGACGGCGGGGCGGGTGCTGGTGATGGGCGATCCTGGCCCGTGGATGTGCGCGGGGATGACGGGCGGGGTGCTGTACCTGCGTCTGCAACCGCAGAAGAATTTCGACCTGGGCGCGGTCCAACGACGCGTGGCGCGTGGGGCGAATGTGCGGATTTGTCCGGTGAATGAGGAGGACGAGGGGAATCTGGCGTTTTTGCTGTCGGTGTATGCGGAGGAACTGAGCCGCGGGCATCAGGCGCGGGAGGCGGAGGCGGTGCTGGATTTGTTGCAGGATTGGGAGCGGACGTTTGTGCGGGTGGAGCCGGCGGGGTTGCAGGTGGTGCAGGAGGTGAGTACGGAGTGAGGGGGAGGTTTTTGGGATGTTCAGGGCAAACGAGGTGAAGGGAGTAGCGGTATAATTTCTTTATTGTTCCCTTGAATATTTAATGATGAGGTGAATTATGCAAGCTTTTCGCACCGAAACGACCCTGTCTCAAGATGGCAAACTTTCTATCAAAGGGTTGCCATTCCGCAAAGGAGATAAAGTAGAGGTTATCGTCCTGACTCAAAAATCCCAACAGGCTAAAGAGCGTTACCCTTTACGCGGGAAACCCGTGGTGTACCACAATCCTTTTGACGGCGTTGCTGAAGATGACTGGGAAGCGCTGAAATGATTGTGCTGGATACACATATTTGGGTTTGGTGGCTTCATGATGAGGCAAAGCTGACGAATGCCCAGACTGAAATCATCAAGATACATGAATCTGATGTGATAGGCATCAGTGTGTTCTCGATTTGGGAAGTTGCGAAGCTTGTTGAACGTAAAAGAATTGAACTCCCCTTCCCCTTGCATGAATGGTTCGCGCAAGCCTTGAGTTATCCGGGAGTTCGGATTCTCGATTTGACGCCAGAAATTGCGATTGAATCGACTCGCCTCCCGGGAGAATTTCATCGTGATCCTGCCGATCAAGTGATTGTGGCGACCGCGAGGATTCATCAATGTGCGTTGGTGACTTCGGATGAAAAGATCAGGCATTATCCACATGTAGAAAGCGTTGGTTGAAGAATATTTTCTGTTGATGATCCTGTAAAGTGTTTAATAACGAAAGTACCTGCTGATAGGCAGGTACTTTTATGTTAAAAATTTCCAGGTTTAATTTTACAGCAGTGCGGCTTTGTACAACGCCTTCCCTTCTTTCCGTGCCCAATAAAGCACAGTCCCTGGTACCTGACTGCGACGATTAAATTCCGCTTCGGAGTACACCAAAATATCCACACCTACGCCGACTTTTCCCACCTCTTCATGTAGGCGGATCATTTCGTCGTATTTGTTCGCTACTTTTGTTTTGATAACCATTAAGTCCAAATCTGACCCTTCGTTGGCATTGCCGCGTCCATAGGAGCCAAAAACGATCACTCGCTGTGGCTTGGAGGTGGCAACGATCCGGTCTACGATTTGCTGGAGGGTGTGTTGGGTGAGCATAAGATTTCCTGCTTTTATTTTACCCGATAATCCCTTGGGGCAAATGAGCCAGAAGATCATGTTCACCGGATTCGAGGGGTGGGAGGCGCGGAATTTGTTTTTACAAAACGGGTGGATCGTCTATCTGTTGGGGAGCTTTCTGTACAGGATTTCGAAATTGAGGTAGGCGCGATGGATTATGGATTTGAGATGGACGGCATTGTGGGGATGGATTTTCTCATGGAGGTGGGGGCAATTATTGATTTGGCGAGGTTGGAGACGTATCAGGGAAGATAATCATCTGAATAGAAACAAAAGTGCCCGCCAATTGGCAGGCACTTTTGTTTTCTTTTAATTTCAATTTCAATCAAACATCGCCAGCAAATCGGGAGCATCCTTGCAGGCTTCGCGGGTAAGGGTCAGCAGGGTGCTTCGGGCGAGGCGAACCTGGGCCATGTGTTCCTGATAGAGGACGGTCGCTTGCTGGGCCTCGGACGCTTCCTTGTCTTGCGCGTGGCCCGAGGTGGTGGCGGTGGTGTGCAGGGCACGGAGTGCGGTGATCCGGGCAGAGGTGACGCCAAAGGTTGAGACCGCGTCCAGTGCGTCGGGGATCGTTTTCAATCTGTCCAGCAAAGAGGCGGCATAGTCCAGCATCGCCGCTTCCGCTTTGGGGATGGGCCGGATGGAGAGAATGTGCGGGAGTTCGAGGCTCTTGTTTTTGCGGTGGGCCAAATCCACGATGCGATGCAGTTGGACGAGGGCACTTCGCAGGGCGGCCTGGGCTTGATCTTCCTGGACGGAGGCGGCGCGGGCTTCGGCGTATTCTTGTGAGTCCATAGACAAAATTTGATTCATCCCTTCATCGATTAGGCGTATAATGAACAGGTAATTAAAAACTTAGGGTTGATACAGAAGGTATTCATTCACCCTTTATGTTGGTTCTAGCCGTTTTATTAGGAGGCTCTAAATGAAACGCAAAATCTCCATTGTCATTAGCTTATCTGCCATCTTTTTCCTGATGGCAATTGGTTTTGATTCGCAGGCAGCTGGTGGATCAAATACTGTCTATCTGCCCCTGGTGAAGTACGGGAATTCAGCATCGCCAACACTTGATGGCATCCCATTGAAAGTTGGATCGCTTTTCTTACCGGGAGAATTTGAAGTATCCGCGACCGACGATGCCAATCAGATTGCTACGGCATTTTTGCTGAACCCATTTCGGGAATTTTCCATTACTTCGGTGGCTTATGGAGAATCGCCTACCGTCGAGAATTTGCCCAATGCTACTCCAGGTGGAGCGGAAATCTATCGTAATGCGTTATCTGATTTTCGGACACAACAAGGGGGGAACCCTCAACCTGCTCCTGCTGTTTTGCTTTTGGGTCAAATGATTGTTGGTAGTTACAGTATCGTAGAACTGATCACTGATGGTGAAACTGCTCAAGCGACTTTGATTGTCGAATGGGTAGTAGAGGCCGAATCTCATTTATGGATCATCAGAATTGCACACGATTTGAGTGATGGTACAAACCCTACGGTTTTTCTAACTTCACTTCAAGGGTTGAATATCGAAATATCAAATACAGATGTTGAACAGCCTTCTTCGATGGTTACACATCTTTATGGCGAAAGTTACCCGATAAGTGGAGTTAATTTGACAACGGCTACTCTCCCTCTTCCATCTTGGTGGTCAGGAAATTGTAATGTGAATAATCATAGCGGTTCTTATCCACTTGGGGCAAGCTACGATGATTTGGTTGCCTGTGGGCCGCTAAAATCTGCTCAATTAGTTCAGTTTTTTGCTGGCGCGCACGGAGAATATGAATGGCAATGCGTTGAATTGGCAATGCGGTATCTCTATGTAAAATATGATATTGACCCTTATCCGGGGAATGGAAAGGATGTCGTCAATAATATGCCACAACAATATATTGGCTCCACATTTGAAAGAATCACAAATGGAACTCCAAATCACGCACCTGTATCTGGTGATGTTATAAGTTTTGGCGCGACCACAACGTATGGTCATGTAGCGATTGTTACATCTGCCAATGTAGATAACGAAGGAAATGGTTCAATTGAAATCCTTGAACAAAATTGGTCTCAGAGTGGACACAGGAGCCTTCCTGTTGCAAATTGGCGCGTGGGCGGTAGCATGTCAGTGGTCAATTGGTTACATTCAATCAATTTTTCTGGCTCTTGGCAAGAAGTGGGAGTGGGTTCTGCTAGCAATGGGGGTATAAGCAATAATGCCGGAAATTCGTCCGCTCCATCCCTTGCACTTGCCCCAGACGGCACTCCCTATGTGGCTTGGGAGGATGCCAGCAGTGGGAATGATGAAATCTATGTCCGAGCTTGGAATGGAAGTAATTGGGCAGAAGTGGGAGTGGGATCGGCTAGTGGTGGAGGTATCAGCAACAGCGTTGGGATTTCGGGGGAACCATTCATCGCCATTGCCCCGGATGGCACTCCTTATGTGGCCTGGCTTAATAACAGCAACGGGAACCATGAAATCTATGTGCGAGCCTGGAATGGGAGCAGTTGGGCGGAAGTGGGGGTGGGTTCGGCCAGCGGTGGGGGTATCAGCAACACGGTAGGTTATTCGTTGTTTCCAACTCTTGCGTTCAACTCGAATGGCACACCCTATGTGGCTTGGCAGGAAGATGGTAGCGGGTCGGAAATCTACGTGCGAGCCTGGAATGGGAGCAGTTGGGCGGAAGTGGGGGTGGG
>JABWBV010000603.1 GCA_013359445.1 Anaerolineales bacterium
CACCCCGTCGCTGCGCGCCACCCCTCTCCCTGCGACGCTCGCAAAACCTCGCTGCTGCCGCGAGGGGCAGAAGAGCAAAGCTCTCTGTCAGAGGGTCAAAGTGGCGATCACGCTGCTCTCGGATATCGTATCACACGAACACGGAGTGTTTGCCTACAAGTGACATCGATCAACAACCGAACGGATCATGGTATGCGTATCGTACTTTTTTCGGTACTCTTCGTTTTTTTTCCTTGTATGGCGTGGTCTGCTTCTCCTGTCGAAGAGGCGTTTTTCAAAAAGCTGCACTTGCGCCTGATGAGTCGGACTTTTCCTAGCTTTCACGCAACATGGCTACCCAACCAAGACTTCAATGAGTTTGAGGTCCACGAGTCGGTTTTGGGTTTGGATGCGGGTTGGTCGCATTTTCTTGGCGTCAGCCTTCGCGTGGAGATCCTGCGTTCGGCACAGCCACAAAGCCTGTTTGGGATCGACGGTGATTCGTACATCATGCGTCTGCAAAGAGCATGGGGTTATGGACGTTATTTTCTATGGATCGGCTGGATAGAAGGCCGATTTGGACTCATCCCTGATCCTTGGTTGGATGCTGTGCGCCCACATTATCGGATGCGCGGGCTACGCGCCTTGCTAAGCGAAAGCGGCGACTTCTTCGAGCAGTCGGATCTGGGTGCATCCGTCCATTTTCGCGCATGGAAGGGTGCTTTGTCTGTGGCCTTTGCCCTCACCAACGGCGAAGGACTCAACCGCGCAGAACAAAACACAGGCAAAAATTCAACTGTGGTTCTCAGCCTTTTACCGCTTCGCTTCCTCAAACATCAGCCTCGATTATGGGGAGAAACGGTCGAAGTCGGTCTTCATGCGACCTATCGCGACGGATCGATCGGCATCAGCAGCGCAAGCAACCACCGCATCGCTGCGGCCCTTACGTTGACGAGCCGCTTTGTCGATATCGGGATCGAATACATTTACGCGATGGGATGGGCGCAGATCGCAGATCGCAACGCCGACGGGATCAGTGCGTGGTTGCGCGCAGCCTTTGCAACCCGATGGATCGGCGCTTTTTGTCGATATGATCGCCAAAATACCAACACCGCGCTCCCTGACGCGACTCGCCAGCGCATCTCCGTTGGGCTGTACTCCGATCTGCTTGACGCCCATCTACTCGAAGGAACCCAGCGCTTCCGACTTTATCTTGCCTACCAATACGAAACCCAAGACAAAAACACGATGCCACTCCCCGGTATCCCCCTGCTTGCACAGGCCCACCGTGTCATGGTGCTGCTGTCCATTTACCTTGATGCGCGCTTTCAACAACAACCTTTGCCTCATTCTTAATCAATCTCTCTTTTTTTCCAAACTCCTAGAAACTCTTTGGAGGTAAAATGCGACGATTGTTTTTGTGCTTTTTCTTTGGAACTCTCTTGATTCATCAGCTTAATTGTAGCGGAGCCAAGCACGAAGAAGTCACCCCCGAAACCCTGACCGAACGGGAAAGGGATGTGCTCAACCTCCTGGCTCAGGGCAAAACCAACAAAGAAATCGCCGGGCAACTTTTCATTACCGAACGGACCGTCAAATTTCACGTCAGTTCTATCTTAGGCAAACTTGGTGCGGGCAACCGCACCGAAGCCGTCACCATGGCCGCCCACTTGGGACTGGTTAATCTATAAATTTATCGCAATTGTTCACCCTTTGCTTCAGGCCAATTTCTGCCGTGGCTGAGTAGTTACAATTCATATTTGTACTTTGTATCTCGTATTTTAATCTTACGAAAGACGCAAACTTCTCTCCGATCTATGACCATTCACTACAAACTCCCCAAAGAAGTCCGCATGATGCGCGCGGCAGGTGCGCTCGTGGCCGACGCATTTGATCTCCTTCGCCAGCACATCCGGCCCGGCGTCACCCTGTACGAGTTGGATAAAATCGCCGAAGATTTTATCCGTAGCAATGGCGCGGAAACCCTCTACAAAGGCTACCGGGGCGGTGATCCCAACCACCCGCCCTTCCCCGGCGTGATCTGCGCCGCGGTAAACGACGTAATCTGCCATGGCATCCCCAACGGGCGCGCCCTCCAAGAGGGAGACATCGTCGGTATCGATATTGGCCTGCGCCTGAACGGGTACTGCGGCGACGCGTGCGTTACCTACCCGGTCGGCACCGTTTCCCCCGAGGCCCAAAACCTCCTGACCGTCGCCGAGCGGAGTCTGTGGGTGGGCATTGAGGCCACTAAACCGCGCGGGTTTCTTAATGACATCGGCGCGGCCATCCAGGCCTATGCGGAAAGCGAGGGGATGAGCGTGGTGCGGGAGTGGGGGGGGCACGGCATTGGGCGCAGTCTGCACGAACCCCCGTCCGTGGGACATGTCCGCGTCAAAGGGCGGGGCCTTCGTCTCCGTCCGGGCATGGTGTTCACCATCGAACCGATGATCAACCTGGGCACCTACGAATGGGAACTCCTGCCCGATCAATGGACGGTCCGCACGAGGGATGGCAAACTGTCTGCCCAGTTTGAGCATACGCTGGCAATTACAGGCAACGGGGTGGAAATTATGAGCTTGCCGAGGTAAATTTTTAGCTTAACGAAAACTCCAATCTCTGGCTGAATCATTACCTTTTGTAACTACTCACCCTTGACAGGGGTAGTCTCGAAAAAAAAGGATGGGTGGGGCATGTCCATGCCCCATCCATCCTTTTTTTCGTCAACTTCTACTCTGCTGAGTAATTACCACCTTTTTATTCCAGCCTCTTTCCGGTCACTTCGTCATCAAAAAAGCCAGCACATCGGCCAGTTGTTGGGCGGACATCGTCTCTGCGAAGTTTTGTGGCATTACCCCCTCCGTGTACCCTTCCACCACATATGCGTTGGGGGACACAATGGCCTCACGAAGATACATCTCCGCCGGATATCCGCTCACGCGGGTGGCGGCGCGCGCGGAAAGGCCAAAAAGGTTGGGGCAAGTCGTCACCTGCCCTTCAAATACCCCGTGACAGGCCGCGCAAGCAAACGGCCCGTTAAACAGCAATTCTCCGCGAGTGGGATCGCCTGGGGGCAGGGGGATGCTCAGGTCCGCGCCCACCGGCACGGGCGTTGGTGTTGGCTCCGGGGTGGGGGTGGCGAACAGGGTGGAAGTGTTACAGGCCAGGGCCAGAATGGCGAAAAGTGGGAGGGCGATAAAGAAGCGTTTCATAGAATTTTTCCTTAATGGGGCATTGTAAGCGAAAACGCCTGTCCCTCCGTACAGCTTTTCTGCCCTTCCCCTGTACAGTCCCCGGTCTGGCCCTTTGCCCGATGTAAGCAGAAAGGGATATGGATATGATTGAAAAAATCAAATTCCCAAAGTTCCCTGCAATTCCCCCAAATCCCCTTTCCTACAAGATCCCATCCATTCTCCCGGAAATCATCGGACCGCAAAGGAACTCATCGGAATTTACCCCAGGAGTCTTCCATGCCCAAAACTGCCCTCATTACCGGCGCAAGCAAAGGCCTCGGCAAAACGCTCGCCCGGTTTCTTGCCCAACAAAATTACGATCTCATCCTCACCTCCCGCGGCCGCCACAGCCTGCAAACCACCGCCGACGAACTGAAGAGCACGGCGGAGATCATCGCCATCCCCGGCAATGTCGCCGACGCCGATCATCGCCGCCGTCTTGTCGAGGCCGCCCGCCAACTCGGTGGATTGAATCTGCTCATCAACAACGCCTCCACCCTCGGTCCCACCCCCATGCCCGCGCTCGCCGAATTTCCCCTCGAAGCCTTTCGTTACCTGTTCGATGTGAACTTCCTCGCACCACTCGCCCTCGTTCAGGAAGCCCTGCCCCTCCTGAAAGCCAGCCAGGGCCTCGTCGTCAACCTCTCCAGCGATGCCGCCGTGGGCGGCTACCCCGGTTGGGGCGGGTACGGTGCGTCGAAAGCCGCGCTTGACCTGCTCAGTCTCACCCTCGCCAACGAGTTGAAAGACGCAAACGTCGGCGTAGTATCCGTTGACCCTGGCGACCTCCGCACCGACATGCACCAGGCCGCCTTCCCCGGTGAAGACATCTCCGACCGCCCCCTGCCCGAAACCAGCGTACCCGGCTTCGTTACCTTGCTGCAAGGTCAGGAACCGAGTGGGCGGTATGTGGTGAGGGAGATTGAGAGACTGAGAGATTGAGAGACTGAGAGACTGAGAGACTGAGAGA
>JABWBV010000604.1 GCA_013359445.1 Anaerolineales bacterium
CCCTCCTCCTCGCCATCCCGGTCATTTTTGCCCCCGAAATCCGCCGCGCCCTGGAACGGTTAGGACGGGCGAGCACCCTGCTGTCCACCAATGCCAACACCCTGGGCCTACAAGACGCCATCACCAGCATCGTCGGCGCGGCCACCAAACTTTCAGCCAAACGGCACGGGGCCTTAATCGTGTTACAGCGTTTGGATGGCCTCCAAGAATATATCGAAACCGGCATTCTTTTAAATGGCGATTTAAGCGAAAAACTGCTCCTACAAATTTTCTACCCCAGCACCCCCATGCACGATGGCGCCGTCATCGTGATCGGCAACCGGGTCGTGGCCGCGGCCTGTGTCATGCCCCTGGCGTTCGGCGATATTCAAGCGCAATCGCCGGGCCGACAGCTGGGGTTGCGCCACCGGGCGGCCATCGGCATCTCGCAAAACACCGACGCGATCGCGGTCGTGGTCTCCGAAGAAACCGGAGCCATTTCTGTCACCTCAGGCGGTAAAATCATTCGGCGATTAGATGCCGAACGCCTGGAAAATGTGCTCCTGGCGTTTTACCGCCCCGCCAAACCCCAACGACGCTGGTTCAGTTGGCTCCCCCATGCGTTCCAACCCAAACCGCGTGACTCAAGTGGCTCGTCTGAGGGGGGGGCATGATCTGGAGCTTTTTTCGCTGGTTGGCAAAATATCTGGGAGCTTTTTTTACGGCCTTTACCCTCGCCATTATCGTTTGGATTCTCGCCGTCATCAACGCCGACCCCAACATCTCCTGCCCCAACCCGACCACCATTCCCCTCAACCTGATCGGGCAAGATACCAACCTGCTCCTCTTACAAGAGATTCCCGAAACCATCAACATTCAACTCCGTGCTCCCCGTTCGGTCTGTGAACGGCTCGCGCGAGACCCTGGCTCCGTCATTGCCTCCATCGACCTTTCCACCCTACAAAGCGGCAGTTATTCCCTGGAGGTACAACCCCAGGTCTCAGCCCAATATCGCCCAGTGCGCGTTATCGAAACCGACCCCGCGGTGATCAATTTCACCTTAGAATCTTACGCCTCCCGCATCCTCCCCCTTCAGTTCAACATCACAGGCGACCCGGCTCCCGGGTTTACCAAAGGAGCCACTGTCGTAAGCCATAGCCGCGTCACCATCTCCGGGCGCAAATCCCTCGTGGATCAAGTTGCTGAGGCCATCGTCACCCTCGACCTCTCGGACGCCCAACAGGATGTACTCGCGGATCGCCCCATTCTCTTGCTCGACGCTCAAAAAAACCCCGTCAACGGCCTCACCCTCGACATCCCCACCGTCAACATCCAACAAAAAATCACCCGCCCAAGCACCTACCGCGAAGTCACCGTCCGCGTCGTCACCACCGGCCAACCCATCGACGGCTACCTGCTCACCAGCATCACCGCCTTCCCCTCCGTCGTCACAGTCTTCTCAGCCAACCCGCAACTCGTGCGTGAAATGCCCGGCTTTGTCGAAACCACCCCCATCACCCTCACCGGCATCACCGAAAACCTCGAACAACGCGTCTTTCTCGTCCTCCCCGAAGGCGTTTCCGTGGCCGGAGAACAAAGTGTCCTCGTCCAAATCACCATCTCGGCCATCCAATCCCAACGGTCGCTCACCCTCAACGTCGAAACCATTGGCCTCGCCCCCGGTTTGCAAGCCCAAATTGCCCCTTCCATGATTGATGTTATCATTTCTGGCCCTCTGCCAGTGCTAGAAGCCCTGCAACCCGGTGATATTCGCGCCGTCCTCGACCTTACCGGCCTGGAACCGGGACAATACCCCCTCCAACCCCGCGTCGAAATCCTCCCCCTCGGCCTCACCGCGAACTCGATCCTCCCCAGCACCCTGGAAGTGACCATCACCATTCCCCCCTCCCCCACCGCCACCCCCACCCCTGATCCAAACGCAACCCCTTCCCCCACCCCTCAACCGACGCTCCCCGTGTTTACCCCCACGCCCACCCCCCATTAACTCTCCCCAACTGAAAGCCCCATAAACTCTTATGATGACCAAACCCCTTGTTGCCCTTGTAGGCCGACCCAATGTCGGCAAAAGTACCCTTTTTAACCGCCTCGTCGGCGAGCGTCTGGCCGTCGTAGACGATGTGCCCGGCACCACCCGCGACCGGCTCATTGCCGAGGCCGAGTGGACCGGCGTCGTTTTCGATGTTGTCGATACTGGGGGCATCGACCCCCGCGAAATCAGCAAAGAAGGGGGCGCCCCGCTCTCCATTGGCTCCGCCGATTTCATCGAACAAATCCGCACCCAGGCCGAAATCGCCATTCGCGAAGCCGACGCCGTCCTCTTCGTCACCGAAGTCGAAAACAGCGTCACCCCCGCCGACCGGGAAGTGGCCCAAATCCTGCGCCGCTCCCAAACAGAACGGGACGGGCAACCCTACCCGCCCATTTTGCTTGTGGTAAACAAATGCGACACGGTTGCACGGGACGCCGAAGCCTACGCGTTTTACGAACTCGGCATGGGCGAACCCCACCCCGTCTCCGCCCAACACGGCACCGGCACCGGCGACCTGCTCGACGCCCTCCTTGCCGTGCTCCCCCCCGCCCCCACCACCGAAGAAGAAGACGAATCCGTCAAAATCGCCATCGTCGGCAAACCCAACGCCGGAAAATCCACCCTCCTCAACCGCCTGGTGGGCGAAGAACGTGCGATCGTCAGCCCTATCGCCGGAACCACCCGCGACGCCATTGACACCCACATGACCTTCGACGACATCCCCATCACCCTCATCGACACCGCCGGGATTCGCAAACGCGGCAAAATCGATCCGGGCGTGGAAAAATACAGTGTCCTCCGCGCCCATCGCGCCATCCAACGCGCCGATGTGGTTCTCCTCGTGGTCGATGCCGAACAGGGCATCACCGAACAAGACACCCACATTGCCGGGTTCATTCAAGACGCCTGGAAGAGTGCCGTCATTATTGTCAACAAATGGGATGCGCTCAAAAAAGACTCCTTTACAATGAACACCTTCACCCAGCAGGTGCGGCAACAACTCAACTTTTTCGACTTCGTCCCCGTCCTGTTCATCTCCGCCAAGACCGGGCAACGGACCGAGCAGGTATTACCCACCGCCCTTCAGGTGAACGAACAGAGAATGCGGCAAGTCGCCACTTCTGCCGTTAATCAGGTTCTGCGCGACGCCCAAGACCGCCACCAGGCCCCCACAAAAGGAACGCGTCAGCTCAAAATCTACTACGGAACCCAAGTCCGTACCGCCCCGCCCACGTTCTTGTTATTTTGCAATGATCCTAGCCTGGCCCATTTTACGTACATCCGTTTTATCGAAAACCAGTTCCGGGAAAAGTTCACCTTCTTGGGGACGCCGTTGCGGTTTGTGTTTAAGGCACGGAGGGAAGACTGATATAATCTCGTGATGCGTGAGAAATGAATTTTATGGAAATCCCATCAGATGCCGAACTAAACGCCATTGTTCACCGTGTGGTGAGCCAAACCCTGGCCGGGAACGTGCCCTCCCACGGGGCGAGTGCCTCACCTGGAGTGAGTGTCTCACCAGGAGTGAGTACCCCGCGCGGGGTGGCTACCCTTGCCGGGAACGGGCAGATCGTCGCGCTGGGGGCGGATCATGGGGGGTATGCGCTTAAAGAAACGCTTAAAAAACATCTCGAAGAAAAAGGTTATTTTGTCATTGACTGCGGGACGCACAGCCCCGACGCGGTGGACTACCCCGATTTTGCCCGCGCAGTGGCTGTGTTGGTGAGCGAGGGGAAAGCCTGGCGCGGGATTATGATTGACGGCGCGGGAATCGGGAGTTGTATGGCCGCGAACAAAATTCCTGGCATCCGCGCCTCGATGTGCTACGATCACGCCACCGCAAACAATGCGCGCGAACACAACGATGCCAATGTGCTCACCCTCGGCGCGGGGCTGATCGGGATCAATCTGGCGAAAGAGATTGTGGACACCTGGCTTACCACGCCGTTTGCAGGGGGAAGACATGCAAAACGGGTGGAGAAGATTATGGCGCTTGAAAGGTAAACACGTCAAAGATGTCTGGCTTCTCGTCTTTGACGAATTCGGGCAACAGGCTTCGTGTAAAATTGGTAAACTATCTATTCTCCCGTGATTTGTCGTGACGAGAATGATCGAAATCGTCCCAACCCTTTGAAGATGCAAAAT
>JABWBV010000054.1 GCA_013359445.1 Anaerolineales bacterium
CCAGGGCACGGAGTCGAGCACCTGCCCAGTCGCGGGGGTGTTATAGGCTCCTTCCGCCACGCCCGTGATGAAAACGCCCCAATCCGCCGCCCCCGCGCGAAAAGCGTAGAACATGGCGAGGGTCATGCCAAAGAGCAACAAGATGAGGACCGGGGCGGTCAGGGCAAATTCGGTCATTGCCTGCCCGCGCTCAGAAGTGATCGGCTCAGAAACGTTGCGCTCGGAAGCGTTTGATTGGAGGCGTTTCATCACGAGGTTCCTGTGGGCCGTTAGCCGTTGGCCGCTTGCAGGGCGGAGATGGCGTTTTGGAAGGCGGCCAGCAATTCCGCTTTGTAGGCGGAAATGACAGCCAGTGCGACGACGGCAATCGCACCGAGAAGCAGGGCATACTCGGCGAAATCTTGGCCTTCTTCGTCTTGGATAAATTTTTCGAATACGCGGATCATAGAATCTCCTTTGGGTAAAAGATGTAAGGGGGTAGGTCCTCATTTGCTTTGAGTGTACAAAATGTGCGGAGGGGGTGGTGGAGAAGCGTCGCGTTGGGGTTATTTGCTGGGGCGTGTCGGGGAGAAGGCGAAGACCGCCCATGTCAACCCACCTGCAAAGAACCCGATCAGGACACCGAGGATCAGCGATTGAGGGTCCATTTGACTCTAGCCAAAAATCTGGGCAAATGGTGCAATGAGAGACAGCACCAGTCCAACGACAGCCATCACCCCGAACAGCCCACTTCGTTGGCGCACCAGGGCCGCGCGGGCTTCGGTCGCCTCGATCACATTTCGGTGAATGGCTTCCTGCAATGCCTGCACACTGGCTAACAAAGGCCGGTTGTGAACAAAAAAGGCTTCGACATCCCGGAGAAAAAGCTGGCTTTCGATATCTTCGGGGGCGGGCAGGTGGGCTTTGACCGTGTCCAGCGCGCGGCGCACATCTTCCACTTCCATCCGGGCAATGAGCAAGCCCAAAAGATTACAAAACGGTCCCCCCACCGAGGCCGTGCGGCGCAAAGCTTCCTGGACTCCCACGCCACTGGACATCAGCGCGTTGAGCATGGCCAGTCCGGTCAGCATGTTGCTCCGCATTCCTTCCGCCCGGCGATGTGTGAGTGTTTTCAAGCGGGTGTACGGACGACGCAGACCCAGGAATACAAAAACGGCGGCGATCATGATGCCCGGCAGAGGCTGACCCATTGAGAATAACAACCCTGCCAGCAAGCCGCCCACTATCAAAAAGCCTGAAAACACCTGTATGGCATGGGCATAAAATTCGCCGGGACTATCCAACGGGTAGCCCGCGCGGCGAAGCCAGGTCACAATCCCTGCTTGGGTTTGGGGATGCTCCGGGTTGAACCGGGCGGGGAGAAGGACGGCAAGGATGGCCCACCCGGTGGACCGCTGGGCAGGCACGGTAAAAGGGGCGTCCGCCTGAATCCCTGCCAAACGCCCTGGGCGAAAGCGCGATTGCGTGAGGAAAGAGATGATTTCAAAGGTAAACACACTGAGTGCAAGGGCACTGAGAAAAACGAAGGGGGTCATGGCATTGCTCCTGGGAGGTGAATTCGCTCTAACATACTGCTTCTTGAAGCGAGGTGGTGGGCAACCGTCGCGGACGGGGGTTTCCCAGACATTTTTTCATCCGCGCGACCTCAGCGGCTTTGCAGGCGATCCCGTCCGGCGGGCGTGGGTCTGCCGCGGACAACGCCCCGCTCCCGGTTTCCCAAGACGCCCCGCCATATTCCGCAGGCCAGAGGGGATATTGCGCTTTGTCCCATCTGGCGGGAAGCAAGTGCCAGGACGCCGCGATATGCCAGCGGCGTAAGGCTTCAAACCGCGCGCCCCACACCCCGCGCGCGAACGCCAAACGTATCGTTTCATCCGCCATCCAGCCGATTTTGTAGGCGCACTTTCGGCAAAGATAGATGTGGTTTTCCGGGCGTTCGTACCGCCAACAGACTTCGCGCGGCAAATGGGTGGGCGGGGTGAGGACCGGGCGCCATCGTCCGCTCGCGCCTTGACAGCGGAGGCAAATGCGTGGAAGTTCGGCTTTCCACGGGCTTCCGGCGATGGACGCGGCCACCAATTCCGCCATGAAACCCGTTTTCCGTTCCAGAGAAAGCACGCGACGGGCCAGGGTATAGGCCTCGTTGGGAAGACGCCATCCGTCGGAAAAATCTAACAAAAAAGCCGCCGAGTTGATCGTCTGCCCGCGTTCTTCGGGGGTGAAGGCAGTTTGCAGAACTTCCAGCGTGAGTTCCCCGCCACGTCGGAGATGACACCGTTCTTTGAGGCGACGGATGTCTCCCAGCGCATCGGCGACCAGCGCAAATAACAATTTGTGCAGGTTGACCTCGGCTTCCACGGCCCCGGTGGACAGGGAAGGAAACCGCTGGGTCATCAGGCTCCGCGCCAGGGTTTGGGCCTCTTCAGGGAGGAGAACACGGTTCGGATCAGTTTCAAGGATGAGCCGGGTGGCGGGAAGCCGCACAAAGCGATGTGGGGGAATGACCTGGTTGAACAGGATTTCGCCGTGGTCACTCAAAGCGATGATCCGCAGAGGGCGACAAAAGAAAGTGTGGAACAGGCGGGGCACGGAATGGGGGTAGACAAAGGCCAGGACTGTGTCGATGAGGGGTTTACGAAACATCGCACCCGCCGCGCGTTGCCAGGATGTGGTGAGGAGTTGGTAGGGCATGGGAACCTCCGAGGTTTTGAGATGTCTGGATTGTATGGAAATGGGGGAATAGGGGCGAGTGAAGGGTGTCACGTGAGGGGTGAACAGGTGTCACGGGGGAGGGGTGACAAGTGTATGGGACATGTTCTTTGACCCTTATTTAAACCCGAATACCCGACCTAAAAGCCACTCTGGTGTGCCGGACCTGGGGACACTAGCCCTGCTGATTCTAATAATCTTGGGCCTTTCGGCTTACCCCCGACAAATCACAAAGCGCCAACTGCTTGCTTTTCCGATCTGATCATGTTAAACTCGATATAAAAATAACACATACGGAGATTTTTTCTCTGTATGTGTCTCAAATCAGGTGCAATATGTTGATTCGCTTCCTCGTCAGTAATTTTTTGTCTTTTCACGATGAAATTGAGTTTTCGATGATCCCGGGGAAAACCCGGAGTCTGCCCAATCATGTCGTCAAAGGGGAAAATCGGTACGATTTAGATATCTTGCGCGGGGCGGTCATATATGGTCCCAACGCTTCGGGTAAATCTAATCTGATTAAAGCCATAGACTTTGCCCGAAACATGATTTTAGTTGGGACTTCTGGACAAGAAGCCATTGCACGCCAGGCTTTCAAACTCACCCGCACCTCGATGGAACAGCCTTCTAAATTTGTGTTTGAATTCAAGTCTGCAGACCGTGCTTACGGGTATGGCTTCGAATTGGATGCCCGACGCATCCATTCCGAATGGCTTTATGAAATCAAGCGTACTACAGAAACTATGCTTTTTGAGCGCACAAGCACTCCCTCTGGAGAAACTTCTGTAGAATTTGGCAAACTTCCCGTCAAGAACAAAAAAGAAATGGAATTTCTTCAATATGTTGCAATGGGAACACGCACTAACCAACTTTTTCTTCGAGAGAGTATAGACCGAAATGTCAAATTCTTTGAAGCCGCTTATAAGTGGTTTGACGAGAAATTAGTAATCGTTTTTCCGTCATCCAAATTCCTTCGGCTAGGTGCAATTGGCCGAGACCACCAATTGAGTAAGACGATAGTGCAATATTTAGAGCAATTCGGTACAGGTATCTGTGGCTTTGGGTTGGTTGAGACTAATCCAGAGCAAGTGTTTCCGAAAGAAATGATCTCCGAAATGTTGAAGAAGATGCAAAAGGACCCTATCACACTTACAGTGCTTAATTCAGATGGCGAAAGGTTTATTGTAGAAATTTCGCCAGATGCGGAAGTTAAAGCACATAAACTAATGCTCAAACATAAAATGGGCGATTGTGATGAGGAAACCCTGTTAGAGATGCATGAAGAATCTGATGGAACACAACGCTTGTTAGATCTCCTTCCCTTTTTGACCTTTGCTCAGGGTGATAAAGTGTTTATCGTTGACGAGTTAGATCGTAGTCTTCACCCCAAACTAAGCCGCCAGTTTGTAAGTGCCTTTCTACAGCATGAAAATCACAGCCAATTGATTGTTACAACACACGAGTCCAGTTTGTTAGATTTCGATCTCCTTCGACGGGATGAAGTCTGGTTTATCGAAAAAGATCAAAATGGGGCCTCTTCTGTTTATTCGCTGGAAGAATACACTCCCCGGTATGACAAGGATATTGAGAAAGGTTATTTATTAGGCAGGTTCGGAGCCATTCCAGTTCTGAGCCACTCCGCTTTATCCTAGAGGATTGCGTATGCCAGATAAACGAGTTTTTCGTCCGCGAACACGTCCCAGCGGAATTCGAGATGCAAAACTAATCATCATCGCTACTGAAGGAACCCAAACGGAACGCATTTACTTTGAGGATATGGCCTCGCCTTTGTATTACTATAACCCTCGTGTTCATGTCGAAGTTTTAGCCAGGCAGGCGACAGCTTCATCGCCAGAACATGTGCTTCAAGAGCTTCACGAGTTTCGCCGGCAGTATCACTTGAACCAATATGATGAACTCTGGTTGGTTGTGGATCGCGATCGCTGGGAAATGGCCATGCTGGCCTCGGTTTCCGCTCAATGCCAGCAAGCAAAATACTTGATGGCGGTAAGCAATCCTTGTTTCGAATTGTGGCTGTTGCTCCACCTAAAATCTTTGGATGAATATTCAGGTGAGGTTTTGGACGAATTCCGCATAAACCAAAAAAAGGGGAATCGGAGCCGGTTAGAGATTGAATTGGTATCCCTGTTAAACGGATACAACAAGAGTCGTCCAAATACAGCTTATTTTTTGCCCCATATAGAAATGGCGATCCGCCGAGCCAGAAACCTGGATGAACATCCCGAACACCGCTGGCCAAACGACCTGGGAACCAGAGTTTACCTTTTGGTAGAAAAAATTATGGAACGAAGGCCCATGTCCAGTACTTTCCGCCATGAAAGTCTCCCTCCGCTTTGAACGCATCCTGATCATCCGGGAGGATGTCGACCAATTTCGCGCTATCGCCACTGCTATGAATGACCGATGCCTCCGAAAAATGCGTCGGTCAAGCGCAAAAAACGAGGATAATAATCTTTTTCCAATGGGGTTAATTATGGGATAAACCGCAAAAATACCCGTGTTCCCCCGCTTCCCCGCGCGGAAATCTGCAAATCCGCCCCGATCATCACCGCGCGCTCGTACATCCCTTCCAAGCCAAAATGACCGGGTTTCCGGTGGGCACCGTCCATCCCAATGCCATTATCATCGACAGTGAGTTGCAAGTCTCCATTTTCTTCTTTGACCAGTCGAACGGTGATGGTTTGAGCCTGGGCGTGTTTGAGAGCGTTGATGATCGCTTCCTGAGCGATGCGATACACGGCGGTTTTGCGTTCTTCATCCATTTGGAAGGGAACTTCTACGCCTTCTGCCCAGATGATTTTGGGAGAGCTTCCGGCTTTCTTTTGCAAATCTAGCACCAGGTCTTGCAAGGCGATGTCCAGGGTTTGATCCAGGATCGAGGGGCGTAACTCGCGCAGAGTTTGGCGGAGTTGGCGAACACATCCATCCAGAATCCCGGTCACGTCCTCCTGACCGGGGGTGTGCATGATCCGGTTTTTGACGAAGAAGAGGTTCTGGAGGACAGCGTCATGCAACTCGGAGGCAACCGCGCGCCGACGCGTTTCGTCGTCTTGAACGAGCCGGTGGGTTAAGCCACGGAGTCTTTCAACCAACTGGACATTGGTATAGGCCAGCGCCGCTTGTTGGGAGAGGGTGGTGATGATTTGAAGGTCTTGGGCGTGGTAGAAGTCCCCTTTCAAGCGCGGACCAAGCACGAGAAGCCCTACCAATTGCTTTTCAAAAACCAATGGGCTAAAAAGTTGTCCCCAGGCCAGGGTTTCTGGGGCGGGCACAGGCAGGTCTTGCGCCGCGGTGGGGACGGGATGGGTTTGGAGCGTCCGGCAAAAGGGGCTGTCGGTAGCAAGAGAAAGAGGGGCTTCTGTGCCCTGTGCGGTCAAGTGGTTTTCTTCAGTCAGGAAGAGCTGTGCCGATTGGAGACCCATTTGTCGGGGTAGGGCGGTCCCCAGCAATTCGACGAGTTTTGTCCGTTCCATCGTCTTGGCGAGTTGGCTAGAAAAATCCGAGGTGATGCTGAGATAGTCGTAATGTTCCCCATACATCACCCGGTTGACAAAAACCTGATAGCGGTCGCGCAAACTGGCCGTGGGCAACGCGACAACCAGGGCCATACTCCCTCCCAAAAGGGGAAAGAGGGTCTCCGGCAGGGCAAACCAACGCATAACGATTAGGATAACCAGGGAGGAGAGGCTGAGGATGGTCAGGACCATCAGAAAAATGACCACCGCCCGGTTAATCATCAAGTCAATGTGAATCAATTTCTTTTGAAAAAGGGCATAAGCAAAGGCCAGCGGCATGAGCAGAAAGAATAAAAAGCCATAGTTTTGATTGAGCAGGGGCGCGCCAGTCAAAAGGTAGGGGATGAACGTGAGGAGGAGCAGGGGAAGGATCGCAAATCCCATGCCCACGATGACCAGGCGGGTTTGCTGGCTCAAGTGCGGGGCGGTTCGGCGAAAACGGAGATGCTTGCCCAGCAGTATCCCTATTCCTCCCAAAAACGAGAGGAAATACCCACCAGGAATCAGCCAAGCGACCGACAAGCCCAAGGGCAGGAAGGCTTGATAGGCTTCCTGCCCTTGCCGCCAGGCGTTTGGAAAAAGGACCCAGTCCACGACTATAGCGAACAGGGAAAAGCCAACCGCACCTAAGCCAAGGAGAGAGAGGGCGCGTGTTTGCCCCTTCCTACCCGTACTCGTTACGGGAAAATACACATACACGGCGATGTTTGTATACATCAACCAGGCCCAACAAACGAGGAAAACCGTATTCGCCCCCCAAAAATATCCTGCTCGCCCGAAGATCGCCGCGGCGAGCGAGAGGCCGGTAAGCATCCAGTGCAAGCCGAAGAGCCGCGCGGGATATGCACCCTCCGCGGCAAACAAGACCAGCACCAGGCCGATCAGCCAAAAGCCGAACGGAAGCAGGGCCAGGGCGACATTCAACGCGAGCCAGTTGGGCACCAGTAATGCCTCCCCGGTTGGAATTTGGAAGGTGAGCGGTTGCCCATCACGTAAAATCTCAAAGGTTACGATTTCGCCCGCCTTAATTCCTGCCCGGTAAATGGGTTCATTCCCCCAGGCAGGGACGGTGCGCCCGTCAATCGCCTGTACCTGATCATTCAACAGAATACCCGCTAATTCGGCAGGGGTATCTTTAACCACATCAATCACACGGGCCGGATATTCCGTCACATCCAAGACCACTCCAATAAGCGGGTTATACACAAAGGCTGAAACGATAAAAACGACAATAAGAAACCCTGTGATAACCCCCATCGTGATTTGCAAAGGCAGGTTCGTCAGCACCAAAATGACGCGTGGGGGTTTATTGTTCTGGTTTTGCATATTGATTTATCCTTTCTCGACGTAAAATATCTTCCCCCGGAAGGTTTCTGCAACGTGAATTTGCATTCAGGGGTAGCAGTAAAATTCTAGCAAATTCTTTTTCCCAAGCCCCATGATGACTGTCACAATGCTGGATTACAAATGTAACGCGGTTTAAATAAACCCCCATTCCTCTGCTTTTCTCAACAACGCGTCCCTTTGCGTCATTTCTTCTTCCTCGTTCACCCCAGCTTTTGCATACATTCCCGACAGAATATTTCGTGCCCGCCCATAGGAGATGGTCAATTCCTCACCAATCCGTTTAAGTGTCAGTCCTTGCTTGAGTAAACGCAAAATGCTAAGTTCCTGCTCGGTGAATAAATCCTCTTTTTGAAATTGTTCAAACATCATCGTCTCGATGACGGACGAAGAATAAAAAGGTTTCCCTCGATAGACCGTGCGAATCCCTTCGGGGATACTTAAAGACAAGTCATCGTTCTTAAGCACATATCCTAAAGCGCCAATTTCAACAAATTTGCGTTTGTAAAATGAGTTTTCATCGGCGGTCAGCACAATAATTTGGACTCGAGGAAATTCCTTTTTCAAGTTTTGCACACCGTGAATGGGATCAAAGCCTTTATCGGACATGTGCAAATCCAAAATGACGACATCTGGGCGTGTCTTTCGGACTAAAGACATCAAGTGACGCCCGTGATTTTCAGTCCCCACGATTTCCATATCCGTGAGGTCTTTGAGCGTATTTACGATAAATTGCACGATTAACGGGTGGTCGTCAATGACCACAACTCTGATGGGCATAGATAACTCCAAAAAATAGAAAATTGGGGATTGGGCGAATAAAACCGCCCAATTATACTAAAAACTATATATGCAGATAAATACGAATCTCGACCGAATTAAGATTAATCAACACGTGGGAACTTCACAAAGTTCTTCTACAAACGATAGAAAACCATTTTGGGTGAGCGTTTTTAGGATATTTTGAGTGGAATGAGGTAAATCCCAGGCCTTGTGTGGGTATTGAAGAAGCGCATGTAATTCTCTTGGGGTATGGTTCGCAATTTCCATAAATTCGGTCGTGGGCAATAGCTTTTCATACCGACTGAGGGCATAGCCAAAGGGACTTTCTATGCCGCTTTTTCGCTCTGGCGTTTTCCGGTGATGATAGGCATAAAGGAGCCAGGCAAGGAGTTGTAATCCCAGATTTGGGCGAACGGCAATCTTTTTGCAGATTTCCTTCCGGCGTCTTTCTGGGGTACCATCCAGCGTCAACAAGCGTTCGAAATCCCAAAGTTCTTTCCCCGTATAGACCACACCCGCCGCCTGGTTTGGTTCATTTTTCGAGAGAGGTTGACAGGCGGTGGTTAATACCTCTCGGAAGGATTCTTGGGCTTTAGAAAAGTGCTGGTTAATTAAGTGCTTTAAGGTGTGCATAACGCGTGGTGACATGCCCGTTTCCTTGTGCAATTCGCGTGGTGACCCTGTGAAAGACGCGCGGTGACCGTTTGCCGACGTGTGCAGATCGCGTGGAACCTCCTGTGCAAAACGCGTGGTGACGGGTTCTTGCCCTGGGTAAGCCGCGTGGTGATCGCCCTCCGACGTGTCGAAATCCGATTCGCTTTCTAAGCCCAGTTCCTGTCCATCCAAAAGCCAGTCCAGGCTTGTTCTATCCTTCTTGAGAAAGGCCTCCCGCGCCACTTCCAACAAACCATCATGAAGGTGCTGGTGGTCGGGGATTAAAGGCTCGGTCATTTTGAGGTGCAATTCCCAGGTGGTCTTGTGTTTTCCCGTATGATCGATGCGGAAGTTTGTTTTGGTGAGAAATTGGGCAACATCTGCGCGCAGAGCCTCCCGGTGATCCTGGCGTGTGCCCGGACCCTTTTTCTCAGGGCCATGCCGTTGGAGAGTGGTCGGAAGCCAATCGCCAACGGTATTTTCCCGTTCAAGCCCTAAACGCCTCGCAAGTTCAGAATACCCCCCCTCCAACCGGATTTTGTCTCGCAACTCACCCGTTTTCCGATCATAGTAGCCTTCATCCCGCAGAAACGTGACCAACCAGCCTGGCCCACTCCCCAACCGGGGCAACCAATTCAGGAGAAAATAATGGCTGATCACTAGCACATCTTTCGGGGGCATGAGCCTTCCCGCGAGTTCACCCGCCAACTGGAGAATTTCAACGTATTGTGCATGTTTGGGCGTGAGGCCAGCGAGACTCAGTACAATTTGCTGAACCGAAACTGGTGTAGGCGCGCGGGGTGCGTTGGGTTCGCTTGGACGGGGAGCCGGGAAGGGCAACAAGTCTTTCGGTTGCCGCGTCAGCGCGGCTTTTAAAGCGACGACAGGATTTTCGGCGATCCCTAATTGGCACAGTTCCTCCCTCAGCCGATTTGCATCGCCAGGGGTGAGCGGCATCGTGGCTTTAAAACGAAAGCGGGTCGCTTGTCCATTGTGGGGAAGCTGAGGTTGATCGTCCACCCTCTCGACAAACCACGAAAGGTAATGATGCGAACCTTCGGAGGCAAGCGAATTCAAATGTGTAACCACCGTCCGGCGTGACAACCCCGCCCACCGTGCAATGTCCGTGCCAGATGCCGAAAAAGGTTTGCCCGGACTGGCTTTATGCCCACAGGTTTGGAAAAAGATTTGCCAAAGGGCGACGATCATCCAACTTTGCTGATGGCCCAGATATGGAAGCCAGCGTAAGAAATACCCCGGAATCACCATCACCCGCTCTGGCTGAACCATGGTTTCATACAAGGACTGCCGCGCGAGGTCTAATTGAACGAGGACCTCTGCATTTTCATCGTCCTTATCGCTATCTTTTTCCCCTGGCGGATTAACTGCCTCATCATGCGCCGTCTCTGAGCCGTGCCTAGGGGCAATGACTTCAAAGCGTAAGGCCACCTCGCAAGCCAAAATCCCCACCAATATCCGCCGGATCATGCTACTCAACCGCGCTTCTACCCAGTCGCGCGCATAACTATTTTCAAAACCCAGGGTCAATAGCCCCGCTTCATAATCCAAAAAACGCGCATTCCGCACCCAGGTATCGAAAGTCGCTTTGGGCATCTCCATTTGGAGTTGAAAGAGGGTGGCCTGCCAGGCCTGTTCAGGAGTCATCGCACACCTGCAAAATGGGAGTTCTCAAGATAGAGATTAATCCCAAAGTATGCAGGTTTTTGTTAGGGGGTGTGTACAAACCGTCGCGTTATTGTGGATTGTGTTTGTGCTTTCATAGAGGAAAGATCTCGGACTCCCCGTTGTTTACAGTGGCAGATTAGGATAACTCTGGCTTATATACTGAAGCATCAGACCCCTTCCTTTGTTAATTTGATACCCTGCGGTTATTCGCGCAATCTCGGCACCGATCTTTTGAAATTGATTGTATTCAGCCTTTAGGGGCTGTAAAAATAAAAGTCCACGTTATTCGCTTGTGCCAGATTGCCAAATCCGGGCAACCCTCTTGGCGGGTTTTGGCAATCCGGAGCGATCTGCGAAGTTCTTCTTTTACAGCCCTAAGTGTTAGAGCGTTTTGAAAAAAAACAAAAGATGGGCATGGCTTTTACGCTCGCATCCCCCTTCCTCGCTGCCGCAATGCCGCGCGGGAATCGCCCTCTGAATTTATCCAAGCCTACTTCACTTGTTGGGCACATTCGGCCCATAGATGCGTTCCTGTTCTTTGCTCCATTCCATTGCACCCAGGATTGCCTTCTTCAACCCATCAATCTTTCATGTAAGATACTCCTTTACGTCTCTAACGCTTTCTTCAATCTCTGCAAGTGGTCGCCGTCTTCTTTCTTGAGAATGGATGCGACTAGCGGTGTCAATAATTTCTTGAATCCTTTCGCTATCACTTCGCAGACCAGATTGACGCGTGTGCCGTTGTTCTCTGCTTGAAAGTGATACCGATAGACCGATTCGATTCCGCTGGTGACGTTTTTCATCCCGTAGGCGTGATGTGGATCGAAGGCGACGACTTCCAATTCGGTGGATTGTTCCTTGCCGTTCATCATTCGGGTCTCGCGATATTTTGTCCCCACGCGGAGCGGACCCTGTGTCAGCCTGGTCATGCTTGTTACTGACGAAACAACTTTGGGGGCGTTCTCTGGCGCGGTGACAAAATCAAACACTTCGGTAGGCGTGCGGGCAATCCATTCGGTCAGAGTAAATCCAGACATGTTTTTCTCCTTATTTCTTTTCAGCCATTTCAATCGGCAAATAAATATCCGTGTAATGAATGCGGATGTCATCCCGCACCAGTGAGTGGTTATAGACCTCAAACGGGGTTTGCGCGCACAGGCGATATTTGCCCGATGTGATCAGGGCATCGTAGATGTGCATGTATGTGTCAGTGAGGTTTTCAAAGGAGCCGTAATGTCTGCCCACGCCGAACAGCCCTGCTTGAATGGTCTGGCAACCGATGTGCCCCGATGGGTTGCGAAACTCAGGGATTTGCACGCACACATCGAAGCGTTGTTTTTCGAGCGGAGTGACAGACGGGTCGTCCTGTGGAATGCCTAGCAGTAACGACTCGGCGTTGATGAGTTTATTGGCGTTGCCCCACTGAAACAACTCGTCCCACAACGCCGAAAGCGGCGAACCTTTTGCCAGCACGCTGTCATACGCACCCACATGCCGTACGAACGCCACGATGATCGGACGCACATGCTCAACCCGCACTTGTTTGGCGGTAGCGCCGTTGGGCAGTAACCCTGAATCATTTTTCAAGTCAAACGCTTCTGCGTACTTGGGGTAAATTTGTTTCTTGCGTTCCTTTGATGTCTGCAAAAAATTAGTACGATATTCATTGGGATTAATCGCAAACTGACGTTCGAACGCGCGCGTGAAGGACTCGTGCGTCTTGAAGCCTGCCTCCAACGCAATTTTCAAAATCGTCTCTTCGCTGACCTTGAGCCTGTATGCCGCTTTCTCAAGCCTCAGCCGCCTGACGTATTTTTTAACAGGCTCGCCAATGACCTCCCGAAAAATGCGATGAAAGTGATGCGCTGAAAATCCTGCTTTCTCTGCCAACATAGCGAGACTTAAATCCTCATCGAGATGAGTCTGGATGTGTAACAAGGTGGCAAGCAATGCCTGTTTGTACTTTTCGCTGGTCTTGAAGATCATGTCTCAAACTATACATCACAATGCCCCCGTCGGCTTGACTTTTTTTGTGCAACTACTCTCTAAAGGCCTGTTAAAAAAAACTTTTGTAGGATTTGTAATCTGCCTGGTCAGAATGCAATTCTAGCCTACAAAACGCGGGCTTTTACCTTTACAGCCCCTTAGCTGAATTAACTCCCAGTTCGACAATGCGAAAATAGTCTTTTCAAATTTTGTGGTTTCAAATTGCGTTCATATAAAATATGCCCCCCGACAATGATATTGCTAAGAACCTGGTGTCATAAAATTGAATAAAATTTTAAACGCCAGTGTTGTTGGTAGAGCTTTGAGTCGCCTTTCCAGGGTTGAATTTGTGGTGCAGTTTGGTGCAGTTTTGGTGCAAATACCAGAGAAATTATGGATTGTATGGATAGCTTATACGTCTCCCCAAAAGATTTTCTAGGGAAAAATCCACTTTTTCCCTAGAAATAAAGTGCCCCAGGCAGGAGTTGAACCCACAACCTACTGATCCGAAGTCAGGCGCTCTGTCCAATTGAGCTACTGGGGCGACGTGGGAATTATATGGCTGTCCGTATCTTAGGTCAAGGAGATGTTAAGGCCTTTCTTAAATGCCAGTTAGTAGGAGGTAGGCTTAGTCTGGGCGGTGTCAAACATGCGGTGAGCTAGGGCATGATTCTTGAACTCCTGCCGGCTGGTTATGCTGACCACCAGGTTGTTGATAATTGCAATGGCGCGCTTAATTTGGAACAAGCTCTCATCTTAAGGCAGATAGGTCGCAAAAAAATTTATCCCGAAAGATTCCGTCAGAGTGATCGCCCCTTGCTAGGACTTGCCATCAAAGGCAATGTTCACCTCTTTCCCCTCCGTAGG
Organism: Anaerolineales bacterium; assembly: GCA_013359445.1. GTDB lineage: Bacteria > Chloroflexota > Anaerolineae > Anaerolineales > JABWBV01 > JABWBV01. The sequence goes on from JABWBV010000054.1 coordinate 13,566, forward strand.
CTTGTATGCAAAATAATTCGCCACCAAGCGTTCCATTTCATCCCCATCGACTACCTCGGTCAGCCATGGCAAGAGGTATTGTGAGGGGGCAGGTTTTTTGCTGAGTGCAACAAGTTCATGAGCGCAGTCTGCGTATCCAAAAGCACCCCGCTTTTTAAAGTGCTTTTTTTCTGTGCCAGGTGAGGGCTAGTGCATATAATGTTGGCGTAGGGGTTCGGGTGCAAACCCAAACTTAAATGCGCTACTTTCAAATGTCGAAATCGAGCCTAACCTGATTCCAGCCTCTCTAAAGTTTCTAAATCTAAGGCTTGTTGGGCCGCTGTAAATTTGGCAAACAGTTTCCGTGCCCACGCATTTTGGGGGTACTTTTCCAGGAGCAGGAGGGCTTCCTTATAATGGGGGATGGCCTCTATGGTGCGTCCCTGAGATACCAGCGCTTTTGCCAGATCGCCCAACGAATTCGCGAGATTGAGTTCATCCTCCACTTGCCGATAATGCGTTATGGCCTCGGATAAATACGTTTCCGCCTGGGCGTAGTCCTCCATTTCCAGTGATACATTCCCAAGATTGTTCAGCACAATGCCTAAAAGGAGCAGTAAGCCCGTTTGTTGGAGGTAAAGAGTATCGATTTGTTTGAACACCGTCTTCGCCCGCGCAAAATCCTGCAGATCAAAATAAGCCCTGCCCCGCATCAATTGCAAATAGGTTTCTAGAATTTTGTTGGGGGTCGTCTCTAAAACCTCGAGCGCTTCCTGAAGGCAATTCAAAGCCGCTTCGCTTTTTCCACTGCTTAACAAGGCTTCGGCTAAATTATTCATGGTATAGAGTTGTTTTTCACGCTTTCCATATTGCCGCCAAAGTGCAAGCGCCTGGGCATATCGTTGCTCGACCACCTCATAGTTCCCCTGTTCCTTGGCGATCATGCCCAACGTATTGTAGGTGCCTGCTAACTCTGGCCCAAGCATGCCCAACTGTTCAAAACCGGCCACCGCCATCAGCCCATGTTCAGTGGCGAGGGAATATTCATGTCGCGCATAGTAGTCGTCGCTCAGAAAAAAATGGGCGTAAGTGCGTTCAAACGCCTGTCCGCTCTGTTCAGCCAGATGAAGTGCGCGCTGGTGGGTGGCGATGGCTATGGGGACTTGCCGATTGAGACGGTATAAAAATCCGGTACGGTTGAGCAACTTGCAAGTGAGGAAGGGATCGTCGGTCTCGCACAACTGGATGGCCCGTTCCATGATCTGAATCCACTCGCCCCAAAGCCCGTGCAGTTCAAACACTTCAAACCAATGTCCCAGCAATTCAACGCTTTTGAGGCGGGTTTGGGGATACTCCAGGCCATAGCGCAACGCGAAACTGAGATTCCGCAATTCCGCGAGGCGCTCTTCGGGGGGAAGGGGGAGGGGCTGTGTTCTCCGATGCCTCCAATATGTCAGATTCGCATCCATCGTTTGGACAAACTGGGACGTAAGTTTAGGGCGTGTCATACGGCCATCCGATGATGTCGGTTTGAATAAAACTGCGCGTCAGACCGTGAATCCCATACCGACGTGTTTGCGGTGTGCCTAATACTTCGATCAGGGAATAGGAAATCAAAATTTGAAGTGCCTCCCAAAAGGCGTCTTCTTCTAATCCGCACATGGCTTGAATTTGTTCCGGCACAGCCCCAGCCTCTGAGGCGAGGGGCATGGCTTGTAAGATCATCTGGGCATCGGGAGGAAGCACTGCCCAAGTTTTTAGATACACTTTTCGATACATCGCTTCCACCCGCCCCGATTTTTTGCGAGTGAAGTCGCCCAAAATTTTTTTCAAAGGCAGGTCGCGGGCCAGGCTAACCACCAGTTTGATCGCCAATGGATTGCCGCCTGTCGCCCGGTAAATGTCTTCGATTGTGCTGGCGCTCCCATCTGTCAGGCTGGAAACGCCGAGCATGTTGGCTTGATGGTGAATCAAGTTGCCCGCGTCTTCGCGACCTAATTCCATGACCGAAAAGGTGTAGAGGTCTAATTCTTTCGGGGGGTGGGTGCGGCTGGTGACGAGAAATTTACTGGGACCAGCCCATTGCTGGAGATTGGGCCAGATCAGCCGGGCATCCGCTTCCCCTTCCAGGTTGTCTACGATGATCAAACAGGGGGAGGCGCGGAGGACGATTTTCACCTGGTTTTCCAGGGTGTTTGAAACGGGGCCAGGAAGAGACAAACTCTGCGCCAATTGAGTGAGGAAAGACGCATAGGCCAGTTCCGGAGTGGGGCTGATTCCACTGAGGGTAGGCGGCTCAATCCGCAACCAGATCACCCGCTCAAAATAAAACTCTGGAATGATTGCTCGTGTGAGGGCCTGGGCCAGGGCGGTTTTGCCGATACCCCCGATGCCGACTAAATTCACGATGGCGTAGTCTTTGGGGTCCAGTAATTTTTCCACCAGAAGCTTTTGAGGAGCGTCCAGCCCAAATAATTGCAGGTAATTTTTTGGAGGCAGGTTGTTTTCATGTTTTTCAATTACCTCCTGGCGGATCTTTTTCTCGCGGACAAACAGAATTTGGGCCAGCGCGGCAAAGGCTTTTCGTTGGCGCTGATTGACGTGATCTTCCGTGATTCCCAGTTTTTTTGCCACTTCCAGAATGGTCTGGCCGTGTAAGAACCGCTCGCGCAGAATGCGCCCGCCCAGCCCGTCTTTTTTTTCGAGTTCTTCCAGGCCGTTGAGCAAAACTTGATTTGTGGTCAGCCGTAGCACCTCCGCGTTGAGGGCATCCAATGGCATGATCCGCCCTTTGGCGAGCAATAGGGCTTCCAAAAAATAATCCTGGATGTCTCCCAGGGTCGTCCAATTTCGAAAGGCCTCATGAATGTGAGGAATAAATTCTTCTGGTGAGGCGTTTTGAATTACGGGCATTACAACCTCTTCCGGGGGGTGGAGAATATGTTTGCATAAAAGGTTTCGACAATTTTGAGAGGCGCCACCCCATAATTTAACTCAAGTTGCCACCTGGATGGCGAAAAACCGAGTTTTTGCCAAAAAGCAGGAAAAACCTGTTTTTTAGGCGTCTTTTCTAGCAAGAAACTCCCGCTTTCAGGAAAAAACTCGGTTTTTCAGGAAGGTAGCAACCTGGGTTAATTTATCATGTTTTATCGGGAGAGGAAGGCTTTTTCAGGCAAAAGTCTCGATGATTGCAGAGGTTTCCAGGTTTTGTAAGATTTTTGCGGAAGTAGACAGAAACATTTTAATTATTTTTTGGAGGAATCAGGTATGGTAGTCTGATTTTTCTTCCCGGGCCTGCGGCCTGTGTCGCCCATTTGGTCTCGGACCCCCGCGTCGATCGCTTGCTTCAACGAACCCTCTCAGGGGAAGGGCTTGTCGCGGCGACTTCGGAAGGGCGGGAGGTGCTGAGGAAGGTGGGGTTTGTGGAAACGGTACCCGTTCAAGAATTGTTCGAATGAATATTCCCGCCCAAACCTGAAGGGTTTCCCTGCCCTAAAATGTAATTTCGCAACCTGAGCAGAGATTAGCCTGAAAAAAGGGTGAAAGGGGGATATACATCCCTCTTTCACCCTTTTTTTTTGGAGATTTTCCTTTCTACACTTGATCAGTATCCCCGGAAGATTCTAATCTTCCGGGGATGTTTGTTGAAGTTGATATGAAAGGTGAGCTTATTCGTCTTTACCGTTATTTGTAATCGAGCTTCCCTGGTGGGATCATGGATGGTTTCCATTTCCATCCCCTGAATTATTGCCATTTCCGGGGGGGGATGGGTTATTTGAGCCTGGATTATTGGGGGGATCGGGATTGCCTGGGCCGTAACCAGAACCAGGGGTGGGCGTGCCTGTTGTCCAGGGGTTTTGGATGTTTCCTGGTTCTCCCGGGCCGTAGCCGCCGCCTGGTTCAGGGGTGCCTGTGGTAAAAGGCCCAGGCCCGTACCCCGATCCAGGGGTGGGTGTGCCTGTGGTCCAGGCATTGCCATCGTAGCCATCTCCATTCTGGTGGCGGTTTTGTTCCTGTTCTCGCTCTTGTAATTGGTTGCGTAACCAAGTTAGGTCGGTGGCTCCGTTCTGTGCCAACATGGCATGAACTTCCAACATGTTTTGGATACGAGTGCGAATCTGGAGCATGGCGAGTTCGTCATCACCAATCCCGTGGATTTGGGAAATGGTTTGTTGATGCTGTTGAAGTTGGGTTTGGATTTGCAAAAGCTCAAGACTGGCCTCTTCGTCCGGGAAGTTGGCGACTAAGGTGAAGGCGTTTTGCAAATGCTCATCCAGGCGAGTAACCACCTCTTCTGGTGGGAGGGTGCCCGTCTCGAATAGGGTTTGAATTTCTTGGATCCGCCGGTTGGTGAAATCCAGGTAGAGATAGAGTTGTTCGTTTTCTGTTCCGGTGAGGGAAAGCTGGGCATCTTCGGTCCAAACTTTTAATGGATAAAGGGGTTCGTCCGGCAAGCTGGATTGTGCCGCGACCATCGTTCCCCCGCCAGCGAAGAGGCCGATGATCGTCATTAAAGATATGGCAATTTTGAACATGGTGATTGGCTCCTTTTTGGGAGCAGTTGTGAAATGATGAAGGACTGCTCTCCATTTATTCAGACGAGCAACGGGGGGCGGAGATACGCCCTGGGCCATTTCTTTTGCCTGAAGTTGGAAAGCTGTGCGTTGTGCGGCGGCGATGTTGGCGGCGCGTGGCTCGGTCGCACGCAAGGAGGCCAGCATGGCGAGGAGGTGGGGATCAGGATGATCGTTTGTAGGCGGCACTACTGCATCTCCATTTCGGGGAGGAGCATTCGCTGGAGGGATGCCAGTGCCCGATGTTGTAGTGATTTGATTGCGCCGATGGGTTTGTCCATGACTTCTGCTATTTCGGCTAGTCCCCACCCTTCTAGAAAGTGCAGGGAAATCACTTGACGCTGTTCTGGGGTAAGATGAAGGAGGGTGGCGCGCATGTGTTGGGTAACTAGATGGGTTTCGGCTTCTTGTTCGGGATGGTCGTGCGGGTTGAGGATTTCGGCGTCCAGTTCGAGGGGGGGAAGGGGGCGTTGACGATAAAAGTCAGTGATCCAGTTATGCACGCTTCGGTAAAGATAGCCTTTTAAGTTTTCTCTTGGCCCACCGCCGTTGCGAAGGGTTTGAAGAAACCGGCGGAATATTTCGGCTACACAATCTTCTGCAAGCGCGGAGTCCCCTAATAAGCGCAATGCGTAATAGTACAGGCCAGTGTTATATTGGTCGTAGATGGCGGTAAGGGCATTCAGATCAAACCCTCGCGCTTGTTCAAGAAGTTGAGTATCCGAAGCATTCTTCATCCCATTAACTACGACGCAAAATTACCCTTTTGGGTACGGCCAACGAATGGGCTTTTTTTGCGCGGAAGGCCCATTACGGAGAAAGAGGGGTGGCGGTTGGGCGTGACTCTGCTGGGGGTGTCTCCGTTACGGGCAGGGTTGGGGTCGGGGTCGGTGTGGGCGCGATGGGGGTGGAGGTGGGTGTATGGGTTGGTTCGAGCGTGGGGGTGGCGGTGGGGGGGGAGGGTGGGCAGTGGGGTTGGGGTGTCCGTGGGGACGGGGGTCGGGATGGGTACCCAATTGGTGGTGGTGTGGCAATTGCCGCATTGCCCGCGGGGGTGTCCATCCGGGCGGATATGACAGGATTTGCAGTTGGTATAGCCTGTGTGGTCGAAATGTACCTCGGTCCAGTTTTCAGTTTCGTGGCAATTGGCGCATTGGCCCGGCCAGTGACCACTTGGGGCGGTGTGACACCCGGTGCAGTTGTCTAATCCGGTATGATCGAAGTCTGTGACAAGCCAGGTTTCGGTGTTATGACAGTCTTTGCACTGATTGTTGTAGTGTGGGGTGGGCGGTGTGTGGCAGGTGATACAGTCTGTGGAGACAAAAGAGTGGTCGAAGTCTATGAACTGCCAGGAGGTGGTGACATGACAGCGTTCGCATAGGGTTTGGGCGTAGTGCCCAGTGGGGGCGGTGTGGCAGGTTTCACATTGTCCGGTCACGCCAGTATGGTTGAAGGTGGCATCTGACCAGGATTCTGTGTTGTGACAGGCGGAACAGAGGCCAGCGTAGTGATTGGCAGGGGTATCTTCTGTGTGACAGGTTTCGCAATTCGTATAGCCATCGTGATCGAAGTCCACCTCGAGCCAGGTTTCCGTGCCATGACAGGCGGAACATTGCCCGGCATAGTGATGAGCTGGCTGGTCGCCCGTATGACAGCTGACGCAATCGGGATGTCCGTTGTGGTTGAAATCAATGGTAGGCCAGTCGTTTTTGTTATGGCAAAGATCGCAGGCCAGGTCAGGGTGGTTGGCTGGGGCGTTGGTGGCATGGCAAGTGGCACATGCGGCATACCCGGTATGATCAAATTCGATTTTGCCCCAAGATGCAGGGGTGTGGCAATTGGCACATGACACTCCATAATGGTTGACTGGGGCATCTTCCTGGTGACAGTTCAGGCATTGGGAATAGTGGGTGTGATCGAAATCTACTTGTTGCCAGGATTGGGTGCCTGTATGGCAATGGATACACATCCCGGCATAGTGGTGGGCGGGGGTGTCTTGCTGGTGGCAGGCATAACACTCGGTTTCGTCTTGATGCGTGTAGGAAATGATGGCCCAGTCTTCGACGGACGCGTGGCAATCGGTGCAGGCTCCGTCAAAGTGTTGGGCAGGGAGGTTGGGCAGATGGCAGGTTTCGCAATTTTTGGGTTCCAGATGGATGTAGGAAATGACTGCCCATTGGGTCGTATCCTGGTGACATTGAATACATTCACCCTGATAATGGAATGGGGGAGAATATTGAAGAGACGCGTCAAGCAGGGCATAAGAAGTGGGCGCGTCTGGCAGGTCC
>JABWBV010000055.1 GCA_013359445.1 Anaerolineales bacterium
CGTTTCGGTGGGGTCGTCTTCTTCGTTTCGTTCGGTGGGGGTGGGCGTGGGGGGAATCACGATGGGGAGGGGGGTGATTGAAGGGGTGAGCGTGAGGGTGACGGTGGAGGTGAGGAACGAAGAGGCATTCAGCGTGGCGGTGGCAGTGGGCAGGGGGGACGCGGTCTCGGTCGGGGTGGAGGTGTTTTCGATAGGGGGGGGCGTGAGGGTGACGGTGGGGGTCGATTCCCCCGCGGGGTTCGGGTCCAGGTCCAATGAGGAAAGGAGCCAGGTCAAACCGAGGATCAACAGGGCGATCAGGGCGAGATTCGTCGCTTGAGCGGGAAGTTGGCGTAAAAAGCCAAAGTCGGGAAGTGGGAGACGTTGCCAGAACCCCGGGCGCGGGGCAGACGCGTGGGCGTCCACCGCGGCTAACATGCGTTGACGGGCGGAGGTGTATGCGCTGGGGCGGGCACGCGGCGTGGGCAAGGTTGACATGCGCGCGGCGACTTCGAGCAGGGGGCGGAGCCGCGCGGCCTGGTCTGGGTGCTCGCGCAGGACGCGGTCAACGCTTTCGCCTGCCTGGAGGCGGGCAAGGCATTGGTCAAGGAGGGAGTCGAAGTCAGAGGACATAGAGAGGATTCAGGGAATTAGTGGGCAAATCAGCAAGTCAGCAACAAACAAACTAACTAACCAACAAACAAACAAACCAACTAACCAACTAACTCATCCGAGGTTGTGTATCGAGCAGGCGACGGAGGGTGTCGAGGGCACGGTGTTGGAGGGATTTGATGGCGCCTTCGGTTTTGCCGAGCAGGGTGGCGATTTGTAGGTTACTGCGGCGTTCGATAAATTTGAGGATGACCACCTGCCGTTGTTCTTCGGTCAGGCGTTTGAGGGCGGCGCGGAGTTCGGCTTCACGCATGCGCCGGTGGGCTTCTTCGGTTGGGTCGAGGGGACTCATGGTGGTTCGCTCGTGGAGGGGGGCCACCCGGCTCGCTTCGCGGTAATGATCGGCGATCAGATTGCGGGCGATGGTGTAAAGCCAGGCCAGGAGGGGGCTGGTGGCGTGGTAGGTGTGAATTTTGGCAACCATGCGGACAAACACCTCGGCGGTGAGGTCTTCGGCAAGGGCTTGATCGTCCACACGGTAATAGACGTAGGTAAAGACCGGGGGTTGGTAACGTTCATAGAGGGCGACAAACGCAGTTTTGTCACCTTCTTGGGCACGTTGTACCAGGATTGCATCGTTGTCGGCGGGTTCGCTCACGCGGTCGGTCTCCTCATTTCTGCGTGGTTAACGGGGAGGATAAGAAAAAGATACGGGCAGTTTTTATTTTACTTCTTCGGGATATGAAATATTGACAATCTGCTAAAAATCGCTATAATTCGTGTATCATTTACACTAACACGCGGGTAGCCCCCGCCTTTATTTTTCGTCAATTTCGTGTATTTGATACACTTAGAACAAGGAACAGCTATGGCAACTCTCCCCCTCCCTCCCCACTTTGAGGCCGCGCAGGTCGGCCAAATCTGGCGCGTGCCCTACGAAGCACGGGCCGCCCAAGCGCGTCAATGGGCCGCCCAACACGCCCTCCCCCCCGCCGCGGAAGACACACACAAAACCGCCCTCGTCCTCATCGACGTGCAAAACACCTTTTGCCTCCCGGACTTTGAACTCTTCGTCGGCGGGCGCACCGGCACCGGCGCCGTGGATGACAACGTGCGGCTGTGCGAATTCATCTACCGCCACCTCGGCCAACTCACCTCCATCATCGCCACGCTGGACACCCACACCGCCATGCAAATCTTCCACGCGGTCTTTTTGGTCGATGATGATGGCAAGCACCCCGGCCCGATGACCATGGTGACCTCAGACGATCTCCGCGCCGGCAAATGGCACTTTAACCCCGCCCTCGCGGAATCGTTAAACCTCCCCCACGGAGCACAACACCTCGCGTATTACACCACCCAACTCGAAGCCCGCGAAAAATATGCCCTCACCATCTGGCCCTACCACGCCATGCTCGGCGGCCTCGGCCACGCCCTCGTCCCCGCCGTCGAAGAAGCCCTCTTCTTCCACAGCCTCGCCCGGTACAGCCCCACCCAATTCATCCTCAAAGGCCAAAACCCCCTCACCGAAGCCTACTCCGCCGTAGGCCCGGAGATCACGCAAGGCGCGGAGGGACAAACACTGGCTACACGAAGTAAAAAACTTCTCGAAATCGTCCAAACCTACGACACCGTCCTCATCGCCGGGCAAGCCAAAAGCCACTGCGTCGCCTGGACAGTCAGCGACCTGCTCGACGACCTCGGCACAATTGATCCCACCCTCGCCCAAAAAATCACCCTCCTCGAAGATTGCACCTCCCCCGTCGTCGTCCCCGGCGTCGTAGATTTCACCGACGCGGCAGACGCGGCCTACGCACGGTTTGCGGAAGCGGGGATGCGCGTGGTAAAGGCGAGCGATTGGGAGGCCCTCCCATGACCATCTTCAACCACCAACGCCTCACCAACGAAACCTTTAAACTGGACATCGAACGGATGCGCCAGGGTTGGTATTCCGACAAATACTTCGCCAACATCAACCGCATGTTGATCACCCTCTCCGCACAAAACTACCACTACCAGGGCAAACGGCACAACCTCCCTGCGGGCATCACCCCGGAAGGGATTTGCACAGGCGATCTGGAAGTGGAAATGCAATGGTTCACCCGCCGTCCGGGCACCACTGTCGTCGTCGGCGTGGACAAATCGCTGGAAATGCTCCGGCACTGCACGGGTTATTTTGATGGAGACACATTCGTAGACACCTACGCCCACCTCGAAGTGGAAGCGGTCCACGATGGCGCGCTCGTGCACTACAACGGCGACCCCTCCCGCGTCCAACCCGTGATCCGCGTCCGGGGCCGGTATCGCGACTTCGCCCTCACCGAAACCCCCACGCTGGGCATCCTCACCCGCGCGAGCCGCGTCGCCACCAACGTCTACGAAACCCAAATCGCCGCGCGGGGCAAACCTGTCCTCTTCTTCCCCGCCCGCTTCGACTTGCACGAAGTCCAGGCCGCGGACGGGTACGCCTACGACATCGCCATTCAACGGTTTAACCAGGATTACGCGCACAAACTCGGCCCGTTCATCTCCACCGACGCGCAGGGGGACTGGTGGGGTGGCGCGGGCGGTGGCACGGTCGCGCACGCCGCCATCGCCTGCTTTTTTGGCGATACGGCGGAAGTGATGCGCGCCTTCGCCGCCACCCTGCCCGCGGACGTGCCCCGCATCGCCCTCGTAGATTTTAACAACGACAGCGTGGCCGATTCCCTGGCCGTGTGCGATGTGATGTTCGCCCGTTATCGCGAATTGATGGACGCGGGCGATGAAACCGAAGCGCGCAAATACCGGCTGTACGGCGTCCGGCTCGATACGAGTGGCACACTCCGGGATGTGTGCGTGCCCCCGCTGGGCGACCCCGCCCTCGATCTGGGCGTCAACCCCCGGCTGGTGTTCAACGTCCGCCAGGCACTGGACGCCGCGTGGGAGCGGTGGGACCTCCCCCTCGCGTGGCGCGACCGCGCGCGGGATTACTGCAAACGCGTGAAGATCGTCGTCTCCGGCGGGTTCAACGTCGAGAAGATTAAAAAATTCGAGCGGTTGGGCGTCCCCGTCGATTTTTACGCCGTCGGCTCCTCCCTGTTCGACAACCACGGCCCCACCGTAACCGATTTCACCTCCGACATTGTGCGGGTAAAGGTACACGGCGAGTGGGTGGAGATGGCAAAGGTGGGGCGCGGGCGCGCGGAGAACAGCGAGTTGGAGCGAGTGAGATGATGCGTGAGGCGTAAAACGTGATACCTCACGAGACACGCCTCACGGCACAATCGTCCCAAACAAAAAACATCCCCGGTAAAAAATACTGGGGATGTTTTTTGTTTGGGACAGTTGACATTATGTAAAGTTTACTTTACAATTATTCAATAAAGGAGCCACCTCATGAATAGTTCACCCAAAAATTTCCATCAGCGTTTTATTTTAGGAATGGTTTTGTTTGTCGTCATTTTGACGATTTCCGTCATCGTAACCCGGCTGACTTCCTGGTATGCGAGTAACTGGGATACCGTCATTATGCTCATCCCTGTCTTTCCGGGCATTTACACAGGCTTAAATCTGGCCCGGGGCGTAATGACCCTGGACGAATTACAACAACGCATCCAACTAGAGGCATTTAGTTTCAGCCTGGCAAACACCGCTTTTGTGGCACTGGTGCTAGGCCTGTTTCAAGCGGGTTCGTCCACAACCATTAATTTCGTTTGGATCATCCCCATCATGGCGTTTTTTTGGGGGTTTGGGTTGTGGTTGGCGCAACGGAGATACGAATGAAAAACCGTTTAAAAGTCCTCCGCGCAGAACGCGACTGGTCGCAGGCCGATCTGGCCGAGCGGCTGGAAGTGTCTCGGCAGACAATTAACGCGATTGAGACAGGGAAGTATGACCCCAGTTTGCCCCTGGCGTTCAAAATCGCGCATCTGTTTGGGCAAACGATTGAAGACATCTTTGACCCGGAAGACGGGGACGGGTAAAACAAAAAAAGCGTGGTAGAACCACGCTTTTTCGCACACTCGAAGTTTTCGGTCGCTTGCCGGGCGATCCTTCTATTGCAAAGAAAACAACAAAATCAAGATCACCACCGGAATCCCCAACCCCACAGCATAATTCAGGGCGCGGTTATCCTTTTTTGTCAGCGCCGCGCCCGCCCGTTCGAAACGGTCCATACTCATTACCGCCCCGCCAATGGCCCCGCCCCATAAAATCACCAACCCCAAACTGTAATTTTCCCGAATCGCCGGAATCAACGCACTAATCGCCATCGCCAGGCCAATCCCCCCAAATATCCCCATCAACTCACGCCGAAAATTTTTCCGCCGCGCCTGGCGTACCGCTTCCTCTTCGGCTTTCAACGCCGCCTCTTCTTTGGGAGTTAATCGTTTGACTTTTTGCATTGCGACCTCACAAAACAATTCTTCACTTAATACCTTTCAACCATTCCAATTGTTCAGGCAAACGGAAAACTTTCTGAAACTCAAGAATTTTCGACGTATCGCCCAGCACGTTAATCTTCCCTTTGAAATACGCCATCATTGGATTGAGCGTGCCATTCGCGATCTCCAACGAGTCCTGCGCGCCCGCCGTCGCGTACAAATCATGTCCGGGTAATTTACCCTGCGCGACCGTCAACGCTCCCTGGCTGACCTGCAAATACCAGTCCCCACCCCCTTCGCCGGTAAACTCAAATTGGATTGAGGCCGCCACCCCATTGGCGTTTTCAGGGAGGAAATAATCGGGAGCGAGATCAAAAATTTCTTGGATGGAATTAAATTGAGGCATGAACGGGAGTATATCATAGGTGGCAAAGAGAAAAAAACCTCCCGGAGAGTCAGAATGAGATCATCCTAAACTTCCGGGAGGTTTTATGCCAGTGCAACCGGGGTTGCAGGGGTTATGCTCTGGGTGAAATGCCCGTCATTGTAGTTGTTTTAGGGGCAGATTGTTTTGTTGGCTGTTTCCCCATCCAAACCAGGAATAACCAGTACACGGTAAGGAACACCACGACCAAGAACGTCCCGGCATACATGAATTGCGCCATCGGCAGGGCAGAGTCCGTCCCGGAGAAGAAACTGTGGGCGGTCGCGCCGACGTACCCGATCAGGCTGGTGTAGTGGATGTAACGGAATGCCTTCATGCCAATCCGTGCGCGGAGGTAATACGTCACCGTGACGAGCGCCGTCAGGTAGAAAGCGATCACGCCGACGCCCACCCACAAAGGCCGGTACGGAGACAAAAACGGCACAAGGATTTGGAATACGTTATAGGGTAGGTACAAATCTACGAGTAACACCAGCATGTGCAAGCCGAGAAAGCCGAGTGACAGCAGAGAGATGAACTGGTGAAACTCAAACGTGTAACTGCCGTGCAGAAAACGATCCGCGATTTTGCTCGGAATCGCCAATCCCCAAGCGGTGGACAACCACAAAAGCAGGTAGGCAATGAACCCGGACGAGCGGACGATATACCAGACAACATTTTCGGAGTCGAAGGCGAAAAGTTGGGCCAACGTGGTGCGTAAGGAAACGCCCATCGGAGAGGCGATGTACAGGCCGATGGCCCCCACAATGAAGGTAAAAAAAGTAACCATGAGCCAACCGTAAGGAATGGCTTCCGCCTTCGCAGAGCGAGTGGGGGCAGGGCGGGGGTTAGTAAGTTGATTCTGGGACATGGTGAAACTCCAAAATTTCTAAATTTCCAAACAATCTGCCATCCTTCTGGACAGCAATAAACTGCAAATTTTCAACACGCTCAGCCAAATTCCACGCCCTTTGCGGCCCGGCAATCAGCAAGGCTTTGGCGAAGGCTTCGGCATACGTGGCTTTTTCGGTGTAAACGGTCACACTCAACCACGGGGAGGTGGAAGGCACACCAATGCGCGGGTCAATGATGTGGTGACGAATTTGATCTTGCTGTGTCCAACGACGTTTGGTGACCGAGGAGGTGGCTAGCGCACCTGGGCCAACGTTCAACACCGCAAGAACCTGGTGCATATCCCGCGGGTCTTCCAGGGAAACCTGCCAGGTTTCTGATCCTTCGGGAAGGCCGAACAACATCATGTCTCCCCCCGCACTGACCGCCCCCACTTCGGTGAACGGAGCCAAAACCTGGCTCGCGCGGGCGGCGATCCACCCCTTCGCGATCCCCCCGAGATCAATCTGCATGTCACGGGGCATCCACACGGCGCGGCGGGCCGTATCCAGTTCGACAAAGTCAAACCCTGGCGAAAGGGTAGCAAAGTTGAAATGAACGGGCATCGAGTCGAACGAACGAATTTCATCCATACTACGGTCGTAACCGACCGATTTCAGTGCGCTGAGAATGGTGGGGTCAAACAACCCGCTCGTGCGTTGATGCACTTCCATCGCCTCTTCCAGCAGAGAAAACATCGCTTCAGAAACAGAAAACCATTTCCCAGCAGCGCGGTTGAGGGCAGAAATTTCGCTGGTGTCCCGAAAGCGGGAAAACCGCTGTTCGGCCTCTTCCACAAACCGGCGCACGAGGGCAAAACCCGGTTCGAGCGCTTCTCGCTCCCCTTCGGCGGCAATCTGGATGGTGGTATTCATCGCACGGAATTCGTCGTATTCGATCATGGGGATTTACTCAAAGGAACTTGTAGGAATTTCAGGGAATGCGTAGGATTTTCAAAGAATTCCTACGCATTCCCCTCAGTTCCAACGAGGCTCCGAACTCAAAAATCACGATCCCATCGTCCGCAGGCGCGGGGTGGTTGTGGTGATGGTAAACCCTGGGCTGTTGGAGGCAGGCTGACCACTGGTCAGGTCTTCCAGGGAAAGGACGGGGGCAAACTCCACTCGGGTCACGGTGTCACCGTCTTCGGTGGTGACAGTGGTGGTTTGCGTGGTCGAGGCGGTGGAGGTCTCCGCGTGGGAGAGGGTGATCCAGCCAATAGCAAAAGCAAATAGAGAGGTGATTGCAATCCAGATGCGGATGATATTTTTGGTAAAAGCATTCATCGGTAAGTTCCTTTTTTACCTTGTTGAGCGAATGGCAAAATCGTCTGGCGAATTGGGCCATTCGCTCAACAAGAATTATTTTGATGTTTTTTGAGGCGCGGGCACGTCCACTAATCGTCATCGCCCCAAATACCATGCTCTTCGTGTTCGTGGTGCCCGAACCCCTCTCCACCAAACGCGGGTTGCGCCTGTGTGACCGTCACCTGCCCGTTGGCATCCATCGTAATGACGCCCATCGTTTGCAGTTCCGTGATCAGCGCTTCATACTGCTGAACTTTCCCGTTCGCCTCGCTAAGTTGTTCGGCGGCCTGAGTCAGCTCGGCCTGATACTGGGCTTCACGGGTTTGATACTCGGTGATGATCGCTTGCAGATCGTCGGAAGAAGCATCCTCGGGGATCACAATTTCCGTCACGGCGGGAGCGGCTTCGGCGGAGGTGATATTTTGGTTGAACAGGGCATTTGCGCCGAGCGCAATCATCGCGACGGCAACAAGGGCGGTCATCCCAAACGCGATGATCAAGGCTGGGACGTGTTTTTTGCGGTTGTTGGTATTGTTTGTTGTAGACATTTTTATTCTCCAAATGGTTTTTTTAGTTCCTCACAAAATACAAAAGGTGGGGTGGGCTTGACGGGGAAGTAGTCAAACAAAGCATGTTTCCACAAGTCCACCCCACCTGGCCGTCTCAAGTGAGCAACTACGTGTTTTTTGTTGTATGCGCAAAGTATAGAAGGTCAAGATGACAGAAAGATGACACGGAGGAAACTCGTGAAGGGGTTTGCTTCGTTCATCGTCAGACACGTATTTGCCGCCAACCCTGTCATTTCTTCGAACTTCATTGAAAGAAAGAACTTTTCTCTCGTCATCTAATTTTCATCTTCCCAGAGTAGAATCCCCCCATGCGCATCCTCCTCGTCGAAGACAACCGCCGCTTACACACCTCCCTCCGCGAAAGCCTGGAAGAAGATGGCTATGCCGTCGATTCCGCCTTTGACGGCGAAGAAGGCGAAGCCTTTGCCCTCGCCGCCCCCTACGACCTGATCATCCTCGACATCATGCTCCCCAAAAAGAACGGCTTCCAGGTCTGCCAGGAACTCCGCAACCAACGCCTCCGCACCCCCATCCTCATGCTCACCGCCCGTGACACCGTGGATGATCGCGTCGAAGGGCTAGACAGCGGCGCAGACGACTACCTGGTCAAACCCTTCGCGATGAAAGAACTCCGCGCGCGTCTGCGTGCCCTCCTCCGGCGCGACCAACCCGAAAAAACCAAACTCCTCCGCGTCGCCGACCTGATCCTCGACCCGGTCAACCACCGCCTTGAACGGGGGGGCGTTCCCATTGACCTCACCGCCCGCGAATTCGCCATGCTCGAATACCTGATGCGAAACCCCAACCGCCTCGTCACCCGCGAGATGATCGAGAGCCACGTCTGGAACTTCGACTTTGTCTCCGGCTCCAACGTCATCGACGTGTACATTCGCCGCCTCCGCCGCAAAATGGATGACCCGTTTGAAGTCAAACTCCTCGAAACCGTGCGCGGCGCGGGGTATCGGTTGACCAATGGGGGAAGTACGTGATAACCGCCTCCCTCCTCCACAGCTTCCGCTTCCGCCTGACCCTATGGTTCGTCGCCATCCTCGCCGTCATCCTCGCCGGATTCAGCCTCTTCATCTTCCTGCGCCAGGTTCAAGTCCTTCGCACCGAGACCGAAACCCGCCTCACCGCCCAAGCCACCCAGTTCGCCACCATACTCCGCACCCCCATCCGACGTCCCCCGGAAGAGGAACATGAAGAAGAATTCCCCGGTTTCACTGAAGAAAATCTCTTCTTCATGAATGAACACCTGCTTTTTGCCATTCTCAACCCGGATGGTACGGTAACGCAAAAAAGCGAACACTTCCCGATGGACGCCCTCCCCACCCTCACCGCCGCCTGGGCCAAAAACCCTACCCGTCCCATCGAATATACCCTTGCCGAAGAAGACGAACCCTACGAAACCCAACGGGTTCTCTTTCTCTTCATGCCCATCGAACTCGAACACGACCTCCACGCCCAACTCGTGCTGGGTAGCCCCATCGATCAAAGCCACCAACTCCCGCGCCTCGCCGTTGCCCTGGTCGCCGTCTTTGGCCTCACCCTCGTCATCGCTTTTGGGGGCGGCTACTGGCTCGCCGATCAAGCCATGCGTCCCGTCCAAACCATCACCCGCACCGCGCGGGACCTCGGCGAACACGACCTCAACCGCCGCCTCAACCTCCACCGCCCCGACGAACTCGGCGAACTCGCCGCCACCTTCGACAGCATGCTCGCCCGCTTGCAAGCCGCCTTCGCGCGCCAACGCCAGTTCACCGCCGACGCCAGTCACGAACTCCGCACCCCCCTCACCATCATCGAACTCGAAACCAACCGCGCCCTCGAACGCCCCCGCACCCCCAAAGAATACGAAAAAACCCTCCACACCATCCAAGCCGAAAACGAATGGATGAGCCGCCTCGTCAACGAACTGCTCACCCTCGCCCGCATGGACTCAGGCCGGGCGAAGTTGCAACTCGAACACCTCGACCTGAGCGACCTTGCCGTAGATGTTGTCGAACGCCTCACCACGCTCGCGGAAAAGCATGGTGTCCAACTCAGCACGGGGGCGTTGGAAGAAAGCGTCGTAAACGCCGACCGGGACTACCTCACCCATCTGCTGACGAACCTGATCGAGAACGGGATCAAGTACGCGACCGGGTCCGCCCCCCGCGTGGTCGTGGAAACAGGCACCGACCTCCCCCACGCGTGGGTCCGTGTCACCGACAACGGCCCCGGCATCCCCCCCGAACATCTCCCCCACCTGTTCGACCGCTTCTATCGCATTGACGAATCCCGCACCCGCGACGATGACGACGCGGAGGCCCCCTCCGGCAGTGGACTGGGTCTGGCAATTGTCCAATCCATCGCCCACGCGTTTGGCGGGAAGGTGGAGGTGCAAAGTGAAGTGGGCAAGGGCACGGTCTTCACCGTATGGTTTCCGGGCGGGCAAGCGCGCGGATAATGATCGGATAGTAATTCCTCAGCCAGGAGATTGGGAGTTTTCTCTCTATGCCTGAGCAATTACATCGGATATATGAAAACTTTGTCATAATTGAATATTCGGGATTGACACAGCCCTCAAACTTTGAGATACTTTCATGCGTTGGCGCTAATTCATTTAGTTTCCAACCCCTAAATCGCCATTCCATTCTAAAAAGGAGGTGGTGTCGTGGACAGTAATAGTCACAAACAGAGCACTGCGACACTCCTCCTTCATGGAAGTTAGTGTCGCAGTGCGGTAACGAGCCATCCGAAAGGATGGCTCGTTGCTTTTAAGCCTTAACATTGTGCGTATGGACATCCATTCTCTCTCACTCATGGTAACATCGCATCTATGGCAGATACTCCCTCTCCCCATGTACTCATCCTTGGCGCGGGCTTCGGCGGGCTGAATGCGGCGCGTGCCCTGCGCGAGGCCCCCGTCCGCATCACCCTCGTGGACCGGAAAAACTACCACCTTTTTCAACCCCTGCTCTATCAGGTCGCCACGTCCGGTCTCTCTCCGGGCGACATCGCCTTTCCCGCGCGGGCGATCTTCCGCAACCAGAAAAACCTGACTTTCCGCATGTCCGAAGTCCAGCACATTGACCTCGCCCAAAAGCGTCTGGACACGTCCACCGGCGCGCTGACGTTCGATTACCTGATCCTCGCCGCGGGGAGCGAAACGAGCTACTTTGGAATGCAGTCGGTGCAAGAAAACGGGCTGGGGTTGAAAGATTTAGACGAAGCGGTCAGCATTCGGAACCGGGTGCTTCGGATGTTCGAGCTGGCCGCGCAAGAACCGGACCCGGAAAAACGCCGCGCCTTACTCACCTTCGTCGTGGTAGGCGGTGGCCCGACCGGGGTGGAAAGCGCGGGGGCCTTGTCTGAATTGATCCGGCTGGTGCTGATCAAAGATTACCCTCAACTGAGTCTGAAAGATGTCCGCATTCTCCTGCTGGAGGCCGCCGACCGCCTGCTCGGAGGGTTCCCCGCGCCCCTGCAAGAGTACGCCTCCGAAACGCTGTGGCGCAAACACGTCGAAGTCCGGTTTGGCGCGTCGGTGACGGGGTTTGATGGGGAACGGGTGACGTTAAAAAGCGAGGAGGTGATCCCCTCACAAACGTTGATCTGGGCCGCGGGGGTACGGGCCGCGCGGATTATGGATCGGTTGGGGGTGCGGCAATCCCGTCAAAACCGGGTGGTGGTTACCGAATTGTTAAACTTACCCGATCACCCTACCGTGTTCGTCATCGGGGATGCCGCATATCTCGAACATGAGGGGCAACCGCTCCCGATGATGGCCCCGGTCGCCATCCAACAAGGGCAAACCACCGCGCGCAACATTCTCCACCACCTGCGCGGGGAACCGCTCGAAACGTTTGTGTACAAAGACCCCGGTTCGCTCGCCACGATTGGACGCAACGCCGCCGTCGCCCGGCTGTGGGGGCTGAAACTGACCGGCTTTTTGGCGTGGGCGATGTGGTTGGGGGTGCATTTGTTGTGGCTGGTCGGGTTCCGCAATAAACTGGTGGTGCTGATCAATTGGGCGTGGGATTACTTTTTCTACGACCGGGGCATTCGGCTGATTACGGCCCAACAAAAATGGCCGTGGACGCCGGGAAAAGCATCCGAAGGGGAAACGAAAGGGAGGGAATTGGGTTTATAATTGCAAATATTCCCGCTTGACCCCCATTCATCCGATGAACTCAACGCTCCCTATCCCACAGAACAACGAATCTTCCGAACCCCATCCCTGTGATGTGTGTGGAAAAAAAATCTTCTACATTCAAGTTCATGGCAAAAGCCCGGAAGAGGATGATCCGAACTTGCTCCGTTGCGAGGAATGTAACGAGGTGTTGCGGTATATCACCGCTTCGTTTGGGCTGTATAAAAAATAAACAACCGCCCATTTCCAAAAGCGCAGGCTGACCGCCTGCGTTTTTTGATTCCTCAGGGGCTTTGAGGCGCGCCTTGTGGAACTTATTTTTTGTAGTGGGCGTCTGTATCGAGTAGTCAAAACAATGTAACTGCTCGGGCAAACCTTTACCCTGGCTGAGGAGTTACCTAACAATTCTGGTTGTACCGGGATTAAAGGCACTTTTCCCTTCAAAAACGCGAGCGCCACCATGTTTCAACGCTGTAACACAGGTTGTCCACCCTGAAACCTGAACGGAATACTGGCGAAACACGCGACTTGTACAATCCCAATATCAAAAATTATTCGCAAGGTAACTTGCACATTTAGGAGACTTAACCATGAACCCCCTCAAAAAACTTTCCCTGACCTTCCTGGTCGCCCTTATGCTCTTGAGCATGTTTGCCGCGAGCATTACCCCCGCCTCGGCGGCCACCGTCACCAACTGCACCCAGTGGCATGTCGTACAAAGCGGCGAATATCTTTCGCAAATTGCCAAAAATTACAACACCACAGTCGCCAAGTTGATCGAGATCAACGAACTGGACAACCCGAACCTGATCTTCGTCGGGCAAAACTTGTGCGTGTCTGTCAGTGGCACACCTGGAACCCCAGCGCCTACTCTGCCCAACACCAACGCGGGCGTCCGTGTTTCAGCGACGAGCGTGACGGAGGATGTGTCCGTCACCTTGTCGGGCAAATTCCTGGTTGCCAACAGCACGTACACCATTTCCTTGAGCAACTACAAAGCCAACCAACCGATTAGCTATGTCGTGGGCACAGTGACCGCCAAAAGCGATGGCACATTCTCCGCCACCTTCAGCCTCCCCAACAAACTGGCGGATGTGAGCAAGCTCAAAGTCGTGATTTCCAACGGCAAAGGCGACACCGCTTCGAACTGGTTTTACAACATTACGTCCAGTGGTAACACGGGCGGCATCGGTAGTCCCGTCTTGACCCTGTCCGTCGTGTCTGTAGACAAAGGAGAATCGGTTAAAATTCAAGCCAGCAATCTGCTCCCCGGCGTTACCTACCAGGTGTTGATGGGTAAAACCGGCACTGCGGGGGTAGATGGCATCGTGGTCGGAACCATCAAAGGGACCAAAAGCGGTACTGTCACAGCGACGTTTGAAGTCCCCACCGAACTCGAAGGGCGCTCAAAGATTGACCTGCGGGTTGAAAACAACCCCTTTGAGGCCTCGGCTTATGTAACATTCCAAAACGACTAACCGGCAAATAATCCCAAAAGCCCTCCCGCGTTACCGCGGGAGGGCTTTTTTTATCGCTGGGCAAGCACGGGGGAGTTTCCTTTTGGCATTATTTCTCGGTATCCTTTCAAAAAACATTTGACGGGTTTTGTTTGTAAGAGAATGAGGCGGATGACAAGGAGTTTCGGCGCCCCAATTGATGTGCAAGATTTGGAAACCAATCGTTTGCGAGGATGAATATTTTGGGGTAAAGTAGGTTTACCATCAAGAACAGAAAACTTAAACGGAAAAATATGGAAACCTCTCAACACAAAGAAAACTTCGCACATCTTTTGCAACACTTCGTATCCAACCTAAACACCTATATCAGTACACCCGATGGACAATGGACAATCAAGGGGTTTATAGATGTCTTTCGCAATGTATATACCATCTCTTCGGACACAAAAATCGTGTCAAAAATCTTAGAAATTCATCTGTTCCCTAAAATCGTCCAATTTGCCGAAGAATATGGATATATGATTGTGGTGGCAGATCATCAAAATTATTACCCTGACATTTCATTCGTCTCAAAACATGATCCTTCGATAAAGTTTGCAGTTGATATCAAGACAACCTATCGGCTTCCAGAAATCCCTACGCACTGCAATGGGTTTACCCTGGGTTCGCACGGTGAATACTTTATCAATCGAGAAAGCACAAAAAACATTCAGTTTCCTTATCACAGCTATCTCGGACATTTTTGTCTAGGTATCATTTATTCGAGAGCAAATAAGCAGGATATTGATCAGAGCTCGCCTTATCACCTTGACCAATTAGAATCCATTACCTCCGTTGTCCGAGATTTTCAATTTTTCGTCATAGAGAAATGGCGCATTGCCAGTGATAAAAGCGGAAGTGGCAATACAGCAAATATTGGAAGTATTCAAAATATTGCCGATATCATTGCTGGGCGGGGAATGTTTAGCCTGTTAGGAGAGACGTGGTTTGATGATTATTGGATGAATTACAGAAAAATCACAACTATTGATGCAAAAACAGGTAAAACCAAAGTCATTGGAAATCTCCGTGATTTTATTGAATATCGTAACGGTGATCTTTCTCTCATTGTGACAAAATCTGGCCGCTTAAAAACTAAAAAAAGCCTTAAGGAACCCCTAAATCCATGAACAAAGTCCATGTTCCTCCCATTAAATGCCAGGGGATCAAAACAAAATTAGTAGATTGGATTGACAGTGTCATCCATTGGAACAACGAGGGAACCTGGATTGAACCTTTCGTCGGGTCGGGTGTGGTGGGTTTTAACATGCTGCCCAAGCAAGCCCTCTTTGGGGATAGTAACCCACACATTATCCGGTTTTACGAAGCTATCCAAAGGGGAGAAATCACCCCTCAAAACACAAGACAATTCCTTGAAAAAGAAGGCACCATTTTGAAAAAAGCCGGAGAGGCGCATTACTACTATATTCGTGAACGCTTCAACCAGTCCCATGATCCTCTGGATTTTTTATTTCTCAACCGTTCTTGTTTTAATGGGGTCATTCGTTTCAATCAAAAAGGGGCATTCAACGTTCCCTTTGGACACAAACCCGAACGCTTTGCCCCTGCTTATGTCACCAAAATCGTGAATCAAGTAGCTTTTGTCGCGGACTGTACCAAAACTTTTCAGTGGAAATTTGTTTGCCAGGATTTTAGGGAAACCATCGCTTTGGCCTCCTCCAAAGACCTGATATATTGTGATCCACCCTATCTTGGTCGCCACGTAGATTATTTCAACACATGGGATGAAGCGCAAGAATTAAAACTATACAAGGCCCTCAAAAAAAGCCCCAATCGGTTTATTTTGTCCACCTGGCACAGCAACGCGTATCGAAAAAATCCTTACATCGAAACCCTGTGGCAGGAATTTTTCATCCTGACCCGAGAACATTTCTATCATGTCGGTGCGCAGGAAACCAATCGGAATCCGATGTTGGAAGCGTTGATAATGAACTATCGTCCGCCTATTTCCGAAATATACCGTCCCCAAAATGGTTTTCAATATAGCCTATTTGAACCGCACAACTCATATACTGTGCAAGCGACGGATGATCTTCCTTAATAGTTGCGCCTCATGCTCCCCGACCCCCACATCCTCCGCCGCCTCGAAACCCTCAGCGGTAAACCCATCGCCCACGTCCAACCCATCCAACGCGGCTACACCCCCGCCCTGCGCTGGCTCGTGGACTTCACCGACGGCACCACCGCGTTTGCCAAAATCGGCGTCACCCCCATCACGGCGATCTGGCTAATCAAAGAATACGAAATCTACGACGACCTCCGCGCCCCCTTCATGCCCCGCCTGCTAGGGTGGGACGACGACCCCGCCGCGCCCATCCTCCTGCTCGAAGATTTGCGCCACGCCCACTGGCCGCCCCCGTGGACAGAAGCCCAAATCCAGCAAGTCCTCGCCACCCTCCCCGAAGTCTGGGCCTCGTCTGCCCCTTATTTGCACCGGGTAGAAGACATCCGCGGCGTCGTCACCGGTTGGCAGACCGTCGCCGAAGACCCGCGCCCCTTTCTCTCCCTCGGCCTGGTCACCGAAAAATGGCTGGACGCCGCCTTGCCCACCTTCCTGAGCATCAACGGCGGAGAAGTCGCCCACGGTGACGCCCTGCTCCACCAGGACATTCGCAGTGATAACATTTGCCTTGTGGGAGACCGCGTGATCCTGATTGATTGGAACCTCGTCTGCCTGGGCAATCCCCGGTTCGATGTGGGCTTCTGGCTCCCCAGCCTAGAAGCGGAAGGCGGCCCGCCTCCGGAAACCATCCTGCCCGACGCGGGGGAGATTGCCGGGATCATCAGCGGCTTTTACGCCTCCCGTGCTGGCCTGCCCCTCATTCCCGACGCCCCCCGCGTCCGCCACATTCAACAAGTCCAACTCAAACACGCCCTCCCGTGGGCGGTGCGCGCGTTGGGCCTGCCGCCATTAGACGGCCCAAAGGAGTCCCCTCATGTCTGATGAAACCCCCAAAGAAAAATTTCGCACCGAAGAATTTACAGTCAATGGAGACAAACTGGTCTCTAAAATTAAAGACCTGCTCCACGAAGGCAATATCCGTCGTGTGATCATCAAAAACGACGATGGAAAAGTGCTGATTGACATTCCATTAACGTTTGGTGTCGTCGGCGCGCTGTTGGCCCCGCAACTGGCGGCGATTGGTGCACTGGCCGCATTGGTCACGCAGTGTACGATTGTGGTGGAGAAAGAGGTGAAGTGACCTCGGTTTTACGCTTTACATTCTACGCTCTACGTTTCCCCTCCAAAGGAGTTCACCATGCCCTCCCGCCTTGTCTCCGTTTTACGTTTTACGCTCTACGTTTTCCTCTTCTTCATCCTCGCCATCCAAATCACCCCTACCCATGCAGGTAGCATCCCCGCGCCCGTCCTGAAATGGGCCTACGCCGGATGTTTGCCAGATGGAGGAGCCTTCTGGTGCGACACCGGCTGGTATGCCTCGCCCGCTGTCGCCGACCTCGACGGAGATACCAAAGCCGAAGTCCTTTGGGGTGGCTATGAACTCTTCGCACTCAACGGGGAAAACGGCACCATTCAGTGGAGCGGCCCCGCCGGTAACCGCATCTGGCCGGGCGTGGCCGTCGCCGACCTAACCGGGAACGGTTCGCTGGAAGTCATCGTCGGGCGCGGGGGCGATTCCCTCACCGTGTATAACAGCAATGGCGCGGTGCTTTGGGAGCGGAACCCGTTTGGCAGTGGCGAAATTCGCACGCTCGCCGTCGCGGACCTGGAAACAGATGGGCAACTCGAAATCCTCGTCGGGCGCGCCAGTGGTGGCTCCAACAATCAGGTCAACGTCTACGAACCGGACGGGACCGTGCGCCCCGGATTTCCCGCCCGCCGTGACGGGGAAGATGGCTACGGCTGGGGCATGTACAACGAAAATCTCACCGTCGGCGACCTCAACGACGATGGCTACGCCGAAATCATCGCCCCCACCGACACCCACTACATCACCGGACTCGACCGCAATGGCAATCAACTCCTCGCCAACGCCGCCGTTTACGTCAACAGCGACCACAACGACAATGGCATCACCACCTGGGCGGAAGTGGGGGTGCATGTGGATCATTCCGTTGACGTAATAGGGTATGCCGATTGCGGCACCGAACACCGCCCCAACTTCGCCAACGTTGCCCCCGCGATAGCGGATGTGAACGGTGATGGCGTCCGCGAGATTATCGTCCCCGGCGATGTGTATAACTGCGGCATCGGCGACCCGGACGGGGATTTGTACTATCTCCCCTGGATTTTCAACCTCGACCGCACCCGCTGGAGCGGCGACGGCTTTAACTGGACCGCCCTCCCCACGCCCGAACCCGGGAGTGGTCCCCTCTCCCAAGATTACAGCGTCATCGAAAACATTGCCGTCAACACCGTCATTGCCGATCTGGATAGTGATGGCTTCATGGAAATTCTCTTCCCTTCCTACGATGGCCGCCTGCACGTTTACTGGCTGGACAAAACCCAGCACGGTAATTGGCCCTACGACGTTCCCGGCAGTGGCATCCGCTTCGCCAGCGAACCCATCGTCGTCGATCTGGACAATGACGGGCACGCGGAAGTGATCTTCACCTCCTGGCCGGAAAAAACGAACGGGGTCGGGCAACTGCATATTCTCGACTACCTCGGCAACTCCTTGCACGCCATCAACCTCCCCGCCCCGTCGCTTGGCAGTTCCACCTGGAACGGCGGCCTCGGCGCGCCGACCATCGCGAACATTGACGCCGACGCGGATTACGAACTCGTGATCGGAACCACTCACTCCGGTGCGGTCGCGTACGACTTGCCGGGGAGCGAAAACGCGCGGATTCTGTGGGGCACCGGACGGGGGAACTACCAACGCACGGGGGTTGCCGCCGATCAACCCGCCGCGCTCACCCTGATCGCTTCCCCGCCCTCTCAGGGGGTGGAACCCGGCGAAACCGTGGTTTACACCTTCGCCCTCGCCGGAACCTATGAGGGTACCGTATCCCTCACCGATAACATCCCTACCGAATTCGCCCCCATCTGGTCTGAAAACCCCGTCACCCTCCCTGCCGAAGTCACCCTCACGCTCACCGACCCCCACCCCGCGGGGTCCCTGATCCCCGGAGAGTGGTTCACCTTCGAAATTACCGCGTCCGGCGGCGAAAATGTTCAAGTTTTGGAGATCAACCTGCTCGTTGGTGGGGTAAAATTGTTTCTACCGTGGATTGGACGGTAGGAATATATGAACCATGATGACCGCCTGCAATATGCCATTCGCTGTGCCCGGACGGGAGACCGCATCCGGGCACGCGACTTGCTCATCGAACTTCTCGAAGAAGACGCGACCCAAGTCATCGCCTGGGTCTGGCTGATCGATCTGCTCGACGATCTGGAAGACCGCATCTACGCGTGCGAGCAGGTGCTTGCCGCCGACCCGCACAACCCCCAATTGCAAACCAAATACCAAAAGCTATTGGCCCAGCGCGTGGCCCCTGTCCCCTACGTACCGCCGCAACCCGCCCCTCGCCCCACCCCCCAAACGCCTCCCCGCCCTGCCCCCCTCGCCCTCCCGACCACTTCCTTCGATCCCGATCCGCCCGCCTTTGCCGATCCGTTGGACGCGGCCGAACACTTGCTCACGACCGATCAACGCCCCGCCGCGCAAAAAATTCTGATTCCCTACCTCAAAGCCAACAAACGCAACGAGCGCGCCTGGTATCTCATGAGCGAAGCGGTGGAAGACGAAAGCAAACAAATTTCCGCGTTGACCAACGTTCTGCGCCTCAATCCTCATCACGAAAAAGCCCGCCAACGGCTCAAAGACCTCCAGCATTTTCGCGAAAACCCGCTTGACCTCGCCGCCCTGTACGAAGAGGAAGGTAAATTTGACGAGGCGATTAACGTACTCCATCGGGCAACGCTCACGATCAACTATGGGCCAGAGTTCGACAAAATCTATGCGAACATCGCCCGGTTGGAAAAACGTAAGGTGTCCGGGGTGGTTCACATTCAGCCCAATTATTCGATTACCCGCCTCACGTTTGGCCCACCTCTGCTCTTTTTTTTGTTGATGCTGGTCCACAACCGGATGAACCTTTTTGCGCTCACGCCTCTGTTGTGGTTGGGGGTGCTGTTTACGTTAGGGGGCGGGTTCCTGTTGGCGCTGGCGAATGTCCGTTCCCACCACCCCTTGTGGAGCAAACTCTTTGATGATCCGGGGGCGAGCCGTTCCCCACTGGCGCGGTTAACCGTTTCGCTGGCCGGGTGGTTGTTGCTCTTTGTCTCGTTCGCTTACCTTTTTCAAATTTCCATCGAACGCCTGCCGCTGGTGGCTACCAACACCTTTATCCAACCCTAATGTTCATGCCATTTAGCGACACCGAACCCAACCGGTACGGAAGTTTTCCCTTCGTAACGGTGGGTCTCATCGCGACCAATGTCGCTGTGTTTGTTTTGGAAATCATCTGGTTTCAATACGATCCCCTGTTGATTTATAAATATGGGTCTACCCCGGCCATTGTCTTTTCAGGCACCGGGCCAGCGGCGCTATCTACGATTACTCACATGTTTTTGCATGGAGGGATCAGCCATTTGTTTTTCAATATGCTTCCTCTGTGGGCATTTGGC
>JABWBV010000605.1 GCA_013359445.1 Anaerolineales bacterium
GAAGCGTTCGGTTTCGGTGATGTTTTGCAGGTTGTAGGGTTGGTCGTAGAGGAGCGCGAAGTAACGGTTGCCCTCCTGCCAGCGGAGCCAGAGCGAGGCCAGTTCCGGGTCCCAAAAGCGCTCATAATTCGGCTGTCCATCCGGGGTAGTGATGGTGTTGCCGATATTCCACCCGCCGGAGACGAATTCACCGGGCCACAGCCCCACGGAGGTGGCAGAAATCTGCGCGTCTCGGCTAATGGGAAAATCGAAGGAAAGGGGATTCGTTTTGCTTTCGGTCAAAATTAAGGAGGAAGGTTGGAAACTGGTGGTTTGCAGATAACTGAGGGAAACAGCTTCCAAATCGGTTTCGGGCTTGCGGAAGACGTAAATTTCGGAGAGGGTGAAGCCTTCGGGTGGGGTTTTCCAGGTCGTGATAGGGAAGGACACCAGAGCTTGTGCCTCCTCCAGCGTGTGAACGACGGTGGTTTCGCGTGGGTTGAATTTCGGGATCAGATAGAGATTGTTGGTCCAAACCGTTGCCTCATTTTCTGTGACGCTAAAATACTTAGAAAGAGACTCATCGCCCGCCTCGGTTCCATACGCCCACACCCGTACCCCGTGAACAGTCCCCGCGGCGATTTGTCGCCCGTCCGGCGAAAATGCCAGGTCAAGCACCTGCTCTTGCGTGGTGCGGCGTAGGGTGTCAATATATTGGCCGTCGGGAAGATGCCAGAGAACAATACTACTGTCAAAGGTCCCCACCGCCAGCACGGTACTATCCGGGGAAAACGCCAGGGCGCGTGGCCAGTCATGATGTTTAAAGCTATGCAAATATACGAACGTCCAGGTGTCGCCGGATTTTACAACCTGCCAGAGAACTGCCAAATGCCCCTCGGCCCCGCTTGCCAGATATTGCCCGTCCGGTGAAAAGGCCAGATCGAAAACATCGTCTGAATAATTCCCGGCTAGCCGGGCGATTACCTCCCCGGTTGTCACACGCCTGATCCATACTTCTGCATCCACCGCGGTCGCCAGCAAAGCCCCATCGGGGGAGAAGGCGACACTTTCCACCAATCCGCCGGGGTACGGATATTCTCGGACGTGAACAAACTGCCCCTCCACATTCCGCCAGATCCGTACCGCGCCCAAAGTCCCGACCGCCAGCAACTCCCCGTCAGGCGAAAACGCCAGACTCCGCACCTGCCCCGGATGGTCGCGCAAACACCGGTCATGATTATCCGCAGACAGAGGATAAATGCACACATTTCCATGCACCCCCCCGGCGGCTAACCAACCCTGAGTTGAAAAAGTCACCGCATGGAGAGGCTCACTGCCCGTGGCAACCGTTTGTGCGTTGTCCTGTTCAGCCGGAGACAATAGCAAAAGATTTCCATCCTGATCTGCTGAGGCCAAGTCCCCCGCCGGAGAATAGCTAACCCCATTAACCCATCCGGTAGTTCCTTCGAGGTAGGT
The DNA here is from genome assembly GCA_013359445.1 of Anaerolineales bacterium. Classification (GTDB taxonomy): domain Bacteria; phylum Chloroflexota; class Anaerolineae; order Anaerolineales; family JABWBV01; genus JABWBV01. The sequence continues at coordinate 1,456 of JABWBV010000605.1, forward strand.
TTGGAAGTGCCATCTCTCTTCGCCTTCTGCCACAGGTTTGGGATGAGAGACAGGCACGGTAGTTTTTTCTTCGAGATCGTAAAGGTAAATGTCTGAGCAACTCGCACTCGGACAATCAGCAGACAAATACCATAGTATTTCTTGAAATGTTAGCCACCGTCCATCGCTGGAGAGGGAGGGAGCTAAAACAAGTGAATTGGTGTTTGGCTCGTGACCGGTATGAACATTTAACTGCATTGTCTGGCGCGTGGCCTGATCGTACGAAAATACGCCGTAGCATGTGACAGGAATGCTCCCTGCCACACACCAGATCGCCTCTTCATCGGTGAACAGATTCTCCGCATACGAGAAGAAGACCACGCGTTGGCCGTCGGAACTTATCGTCAGATTCCTGAACCAACCGGCCTCCCCGCCATACAACCCGCTGTGCCCCTCTGCTTGCACGCCGCCCACCCCGACGCTGATCCGCACCGTCTCCCCCGTTTGCAAATCGTGCCGAAATACATCATTCGCGCCGTTCGTATCCCCCGCTACCAGATTGGACGCGGCAGACACAAACGCCACGAATCGCCCATCCCCGGAGATCACCCCCTGGAACGAAGGCCCATTCCCCGGCGTGCCATCGCTGGCGACGTTGACCGGATGGATTTCGCCATCCGGCAGGGAGACGGCAAACACATCCGCGTGGGTTAACGCTTGCGCCGTTTGGTCCTCGTTGACCAGCGAATAAACCAGCCACTCCCCGTGCATGGAAAAACTTAGGGTATGCACGGTCTCATTGGGCGTGGTGCCAACAGCAATGCGTTGAATCTGCCCTGTTTCCAGGTCTTTGACGAACAAATCGCCACAACTGGGGGCGTAATCATCGGCCAGGCAGGTGTCCTCCGGCTCAGGGACGAGATTATCGGCGGTCGTCCAAAACGCCACATACCGCCCGTCCCCGGAAATAATTGCCGGAGAACTGCTACCGTTGGCAAAGCTCCCCATGTCATTGATTGTGACAACCGTCCAGGTTTGCAAGTCGCGATCATACAAAACCACAGGCTCACAAATATAAGCCCCATTGCCCGGACAAGGGAAAGAACTCCCTTCTAGCGTCCATGCGATAAACACAATACGTCGTCCATCATGGGAGATGTCCGGGAGATAAAAATTATTAGTGCTCTGAGAGCTTTCGGGATTTAAATCAATCTGCGTAGCCTGTCCAGTTTCCTGTTCGTAAAGATAAAAATTTTGTCCATTCTCGTCGTTCGACACATACACTACGGTTTTTCCATCCCCGGAAATCATGGGATCGGTGGCATAAGGCATGTTTTGGTCAATATCGGGTTGCGTAGAAACATTGGTCGCTTGGGGCTGGGTGATTTCCGGCAGGGGAGGCGTGGGGGAGGGGAACATTGGCAGGGTCATGTTATCCCCGCGGTCGGTGCGGCTGAACGTCCAAAATACGCCGAGGAGGACGATCAGCGCCACGCTCGCCCACGCCCACTCTGTCCACCGGGTGAACCGTCCGGCCCGCGCGGGGCGCGAGGTGTCACGCGGGGTTAACCGCTCGATCAGTGCGGGGAAACCCTCTTCCGGCTCGGAAGGGGTGGGGTATTCTCGCGCGAGTTCTGCCTGCAGAGGAGGTTTCACCTCCTCCTCGGTTCCTGCAATCCCCAATCGCACCAACCCCTCATCCAAATCTTTTTGAAGCGTCCCCTCCCTCCGTTGCAAAATGACCGCCATATCGGAAATTTCCAGGTCAAGCCCATACAGGAAAAGTACCACACGCACATATTCCGACAGATTGCCAAAGGCAGAAGGCCGTACCTCTCGGTCTTTATGCTTCCCTTTCCGCCACCTTTCCCGAAACTGGTGCTTCCGGCACACCCGCACGGTGAGCGCAAAAAGCCAGACGGCAAAATTCGTGCCCACCGGATATTGGGACAGTTGTTCGAGCGCGGTTTGTAAAATGATAGGGGTTAGTTCTGCGGCCCAGCGCGCATCGGCGAGCAGGCAAGCGGCCAACTGGCGCACGGGTGTGTAAGCCAGACGGACGAAGGATTCGAGCACCTGGGGCGCTTCCACCCGGTGCGTTTCGAGAAGCGCTTCAAAATCGAGAAAAGTATTCATGAGCGGTCTTGATTCATGTCCTGTAACTTGCGGCCCTTTTCTGCGTATATCTGACAAGGCATGGATATTTTCGTCCTTTTGCGGATGATGGAATCCACAATTTGCCCAACGGTCAGATTTGACAATTCTACCCATCCATGCGATAAAATACAAACCATTGATATGAAGGTTTAATCGTACTCAACCAGGGTTAGGTGTCTTCCTACTTCTGGTGAGTAGTTGCGTTTAATCAATCTCACCCCCTCTTAGGAGAGCTGGCTCATGAAATGCCCTTATTGTGAAACCGAAAACCCCGACGACGCTCAGGAATGTAGCAATTGCTCTGCAGACTTTAGCACCCTCTTCAAGGGAACCCCTCCCCCTGAATCTTACGCCCCCACCATGATGACTTCCTCCGCGGAAGTCGCCGCCATGCTCGCCGCCGCCCGTGGCGAATCCGCCCCCGAACCGGTTGCAGAGCCAGTCGAAGAACCGCCCGTTCCCGATTATTCTGCTCCCACCATGATGACCTCCTCCGCCGAAGTGGCCGCGATGCTGGCCGCCGCGCAAGCCTCGCCCGCCTCTGTCGATGAATCTG
>JABWBV010000606.1 GCA_013359445.1 Anaerolineales bacterium
CGGTTTTATCCAGCACAATCGCCAGGTAACTGCCCAAATTGTTTTGCGTGTAATCCGCAAAAATATCCGCCCCCTCACTATCCAGTTCAAAAGCGACGATATACTTGTTCAATTCTCCACGTTGTACGCCCACCTCCGCCAACCGTTCGCCCGTCATAATGGTGTGGTAAACGGGTGTGTTGGTATCTGGCACCACAGGATAATCGGTGGCAATGGTGACCCCTTCGAGGGCGATAGATTCCGCGGCGGAAATTTGTCCCATATCGACAAATTCCAACTGCCCGGTTTCGCCCAGTACGTTGAGGGCGGCTTCGGGGTCGGTTGCCCCTGGCAGTTCCACGACAATCCGGCGATCCCCGGCGATTTGTACACTCGCTTCGCCTACCCCAAGTAACCCGTTTGCCCGACTTTCGATGATCGTGCGGGCAGTCTCCATCGAGGTGGAGGGAATCTCCGTCTCAGATGGTAAATCGGCCTCCAGCAGGGCCTGCACCCCGCCGACCAAATCCAGCCCCAAACGGGTGGAAATATCCCGGTTCCCCAGCCCGAAAAACGAGAGGTTTTCCGAGCTAGGAAGCGCAATCCAAATCGCGGCGACAGCGAGCAGGAGGATGGCTATAAATTGTGTTACACGTTGATTCATACTTTCTCCAATACAATAAAAAAGCCTCTGCATTCACAGAGGCACGTTTGCCCAAATAAATGAGAGCAAATTTGTCCGGCCCGCGCATTATACTCCTGATTGGTAACTCCTCAGGCATAGAGGGGAAATTCCCCCGAAAAAGGGGAAAAGGGGCCTGTACGTTCCCCAACCCCTTCAAAATTTCGACCATTTCCCGGCAAAAACGGGAGCCTACCTTTGCGGTATAATCGCTTTTAGAAAATCCCTTTATCTCTTAACCTACTTAAGGAGTTCAACATGCAACGTGCATTCAGCTTATTCGCAGGTGCTCTGGTCGGCGCTTTGGTCGGCGCGACCCTCATGGTGCTTTTTACCCCAGCTCCCGGTGAAACCATCCGCAGTGATCTAAAAAACCGGATCCAAACCCTGAAAGATGAAATGCAGGGAGCCGCCGCCTCCCGCCGCGCGGAAATGGAAGCCCAACTCGCTCGCTTGCGCGCACCGCAAGGATAATACCGCGGCCTCGCGCCAACCACCTTCGCCCTAACCGTTGGCCGCCCAGACAAAAAAACGCCCGGATGATTCCGGGCGTTTTGATTTTTGGCTTAATCGTTTTCCGAAAAAACTCAGGGCACTATCGTCTGATACAACTTTTCTAACTCATCCAGCAATTCCACCCGGCGAACATTGATATACGTGAACACCGCTCGCAAATTGGTCCCTGGCTCAAAGGCGATTCCCAAGCGGCTCCCTTGCGTCGTGCGTTTGGTATGGCGGATCACCCCCAACAAAACGAGCGTTTCATCGGGCAGAGGAAGCGAAAATCGGACAATCGACCGTGCCCGGAGTTTGCTGACACCCTCCCCAGTCACAAACACACCCGCCCCACTAATCGACAAATCCATCACCTGCGCGGCAAAGGATCTTCCCCCACTTTCCAACTTCACCTCAATCGGTTCGCGTGGTTCCACGCGGGGACTCATCCGGTCGCCCAAATGCCCACTCACATAGCTAAAATTCTCCAAAATGGCTGTGCCTGCCCCCAAATCCACGGCCCGCACGGTCGCGTTAACCGGTTCATCTAACAACTCGCTCAGGGCAATGACCCCTTTCGCCAGCGTCAAACAAACCGACTTAAAGGGTTGGGGCTGGATATATACCGCGTCATCCAAGATATACAAAACCCGGGCCTTATGAATCACGGGCATCCCCTTATACATGCTCAGGAGATCAACTTCATCTTTTCCGGCGGCTAATCTCTGCCAACTTGCAAGAATCATCTCGTTCATTAAAACCTCTCCAAAAAACCATTACTTGAAACCTCTCCATTATACATCTAACTCTCAGCAACCTCCCTGCTTCCTTTGTGTTTTACCTGCCGAATCTCATATCAAAACGATAAAAAAACCATGAACTTCCAAAACAAAATTGCCCTCATTACTGGCTCCGGGCGGGGCATCGGGAAAGCCATCGCCCTCCACTTCGCCCAACAAGGGGCCGATGTCATCATCAACTTCTTTCGCAACCGCACCCCCGCCGAAGAAACCGCCGCACAAGTGGCCGCATTGGGCCGCCGTGCCCTGCTTGTCAAAGCAGATGTCGGCACGGTCGAAGGCCTGGATTTTCTGTTTTCGGAAATCGAAAGGGAATTCGGCGGGCTAGACTACTTCATCAGCAACGCCGCCTCCGGGTACAACCGCCCGGTGATGGAACAAAAACCCAAAGGGTGGGACTGGACCATGAACATCAACGCCCGCGCGTTTCTGTTTGGCGGGCAACACGCCGCTCGTTTAATGGAACCCCGCGGGGGAGGGGCCATCGTCAGCCTCTCCAGCCCTGGCGGCTCCCGTGTCCTGCCGGAATACGTTGTCGTAGGGGCCAGCAAAGCCGCCCTCGAATCCATCACCCGCTACCTTGCGGTAGAACTTGCCCCGAAAAACATCGTCGTCAACTGCGTCTCCCCCGGTGTCGTCCTTACCGACGCACTCCAACACTTCTCCGCCACCCGCGAGGGCACCTCCGTCATCGACCAGGCCCTGGCCAATACCCCTGCCGGACGGCTCGTCACGCCCGAAGATGTCGCACAGGTCGTCGCGTTTCTTTGCTCCCCCGCCGCGCACATGATCCGAGGCCAAACCATCGTCGTGGACGGGGGCATGACCCTCCCTTTAAGAAGCCCTGCGGAGGTCGCTTAACCGAAACCAGACAGGTTTTCATGAGGAAAACCTGTCTGGTGAGCAGTTACCCTCTCTCAAAAAAAGAGGGTAGGCTCAGGCATTTACAAGAAACTTTTGGGGTTGGCTTGCTAAAATGACTGGAACTTTCGAGTCATTCAACACACGATTGGCGACTGAGCCAATGATCCCGCAAAGGGAACCTGTACTTCGTCCATGCGAAGACATCACAATCAAATCCGCACCCATCGAGACCGCCGCTTCTTGAATTGCCTCGACCACCGGGCCTTCCCAAACTTCCGAGGTCACAGAGAAATGCGCTTTTTGGAGAGGGTTCGCAATGATCTCCAAGTATTCCTCTGCCGCGGCAAGGTACCCCCGCTTTTTTTCTTGAATAATCCCTTCACAGCGCGGATCATTAGGGTGCAAATGATTGTAGATTGCGTAAACATCTGAGGGATATTCCACCACCCGCAAGAGCACAATTTCCGCCCCATTGATTTCTGCCAAACTGCTGGCTAGTGGCAACGACGCCTCCGCGATTTCAGAACCATCGAGAGGAACCAAGATTTTCTTGTACATACAAGCCTCCTTGATCGCCGGGGGGTAGCGTAGCAGGCTGAGATGACCGGTATGAACCGATGGAAAAAGAGCGGCTCTCCCAGAATGACCGGGATGCACGAAAAGCGATGAGCCATCAACTCGCGCCCGGAACCCAAACAAGAGATTGTGTAAAAAGATCGTACCCGATTTCCCCTTGAATTCAAAGTCGTTTTAACAATTTTCTCCGAACCTTAACCTGAGCCGAGATACTCCCGCAAGAGTGCCAGCCCCTCCTCGGCAGACCGATAAGCGCAAACTTTCAAATTCGGATCAGGATTCCCCGTAATCATCTTCGAGACCTGCACCCCCTCCCGGTGCAGACACAACACCGGTTTCCCCAACCCCAGCGCGTACCCAATCTCATACCCCACCCCATGCGAGGGCGTGCTGACCTCCGCGATCAGGGCCTCACTCCCCCGAATCCACGCCACATCCCGCGCATAAATCTCCGCGGAACTCTCTATTTGCTCCAGCCAAACCACATTTGATTGAGCCAGGCTCGCGGTCGGGACGGTATGCCCGTCCGCGACCAGGGCATCGACAATTGTTTGATAAATGGCCTCGTCATTTCGGCCACCGGTGATCGAACAGGCGAAATAGATGTTCATAGGGTTTGCGGGTGGAAGGTTGAAGGGTGTAGGTTGTTTCTATCAAATTTGAATCGTAACGGCTCAGGCTTAGAGAGAAAACTCCCGAAAAAAAAGGGTGAAAGGGGGAGGTACCTCCCCCTTTCACCCTT
>JABWBV010000607.1 GCA_013359445.1 Anaerolineales bacterium
TCGATGTAGTCGGTTTGCAGGCGTTTGAGGGAGGCCTCACACTGTTGGATAATGTGGCGTCGGCTGTTGCCTGCGGCCAGGACATCCGCATCGTCCATGCGCCCGTTCACTTTGGTGGCAAGGATCAGCTTGTCGCGCTTGCCACTGCGTTGCAAAGCCCGTCCAACCACCATTTCGCTTCCGCCACGCGAGTAAACGTTCGCTGTGTCAAGGAAATTGATCCCCAGTTCCACAGCCTGATGGATGATCTGGATGGCTTCGGCCTCCGGCGTTTTCCCGCCGAAGTTCATACAGCCTAAACAAAGTTCACTGACTTTAATGCCAGTCCGACCGAAAGATTTGTAATTCATGGGAACTCCTTTGGGGGTGGGAATGAAGAGCGGGAAAAAGACCTTCCCCGCGAGATCAGAGCAAAATCAAATCCGTTTGCGGTGTGCTGAGAAAAATCGTTCCATCTTCTGTCACCAACACATCTTCCTCTAACCCCACATAACCATAGCCCGGAACCATCAAACCAGGTTCCACGGTGTACACATGCCCGGCCTCCAGGGGACGATTGGGCGTGTCCCCATACCGTTCCCAGCGCGGCCCAAGAATGCCCCCCCCGTCATGGCACAACCGTCCGAGGTGATGCCCGGTCGCATACTTATATTCAGGATACCCCGCGTCGGTGATCACTTTCCGAGCGATAGCATCGATCTCCACCCCCAACACCCCCGGTTTCATCGCGCGGACCGCCGCCTGGATTGCGCGGACCACCGTGTCAAACCCGCGTTGGACCGGCTCGGGCGGGGTGGTTTCCCCGGGGGCCAGCACATAAGCCATCCGTTGAATGTCCGAACAATACTCATCTTGCTGAACCCCAAAATCGAAATGGAGCAACTGACCGGGCTGAATCACGATCTCGGTTGGCCCGGCGTGCCCCACCGGGGAATCGGGGCCAGCGTTCACGGCAGGGCAGGATTCTTTTTCCCAGGCGGTTGTGAGGTTGAGTTCTTCGACGCGGCGGTGCAGATACGCTCCCACGCGTTTTTCGGTCATGCCAGGCTCGAGAAATTCAAAGGTCTCAAAATACAATTTTTCCGTCGTATGAATCGCCGTGCGAATCCGCTCGATTTCGGCAGAGGTTTTGCGGGTGCGGAGGGCATTGATGATGTTTTCGGCAGAGGTCAACCGTTCGGCGTAGGGGGTGCCGGTCAGGTATTTGTTCAGGAGTTGGTACATGCCCAGGGTCAGGCCATCCGCGAGGACATCGTTCATCGAATAATTGATGGCAATGACTTTGGGATCGAAGCGGCGTAAAATGTCGAGCAGGGGTTTGCTGACCGCTTCGTCGTACCCGATCACGTCATAGGCTCCCACGCGTTGAGCCGCTTCCGCTTCAAAACGCCCCACGATGGCGATTCGCTCTCCCGTGCGGGTGATGATCAACGCGCTTTGCCAGGTCAGATCATGCCCGTAAATAAGGGGTAAGACAGGATCGCCGCCCGCAGAGGTTTCTCGGACAAAGGTGAGCCAGAGATCGATTTTTTGTTCTTGTAAAATGGTAATGGCTTGTTGGACTTTTTCTTGAATGAGGGTCATGGTTTTGTAAGGGGAGGAGGGGATTTTATATGGGGCAGTATATCATGCGTGTCCGTGTGTAGATGAGAAATTTTTCTGTTGCGGAGTTCGTTTCTTGACAATCTATTAATCTCTTGTTATTCTATTAGTTAGTTCACTAAACTAATTATCTCATGAAAGCCACCCGCCAGTTTACGAAAGAATATAACTTGCGCCTGATTCTCAAAACGTTTTTTGAGCATGGCGAAATGAGCCGCGCGGATATTGCCCGGGCCACAGGGTTGACCAAAGCCACCGTCTCGGAATTGGTCAACGGCCTGATTCAGGATGGGTTGGTTTCTGAAAGCCGATATACGGAAGCGAATGTCGGAAAACCGGCCCTGCTTCTCCAAATTGAACGCGACGGACGCCATTTGTTATGCGCGGACCTTGCGAATCAGGAATTTCAGGGGGCGGTGGCGAACTTGCGGGGTGAATTCTTGCATCGTGTAAACTTGCCGCGCGAAGGTAAAGTGGGGCAGGCGGCCATTGATCTGGTGTACCAATTATTGGACGCACTCCTCGAAAAGACCGAGCAAAAAATCCTGGGCATTGGCATTGGCACGCCGGGCCTGATCGATACGACGCGTGGGTTTGTGCAATATGCCGTCAATATGGAATGGCAGGATGTGCCGTTGGGGGAGTTGCTCAAGGCGCGTTACGGCTTGCCCGTGCAACTGGCGAATGATAGCCAGATTGCCGCGTTGGCCGAAACGCAGTTTGGCGATTGCCCACCCCACACCAGCCTGGTTTCGATCAAATTGGGGCGTGGTATTGGGGCTGGCATCGTGCTGAACGGTCAACTTTTTCAAGGAGATGGGTTTGGGGCAGGCGAGATTGGGCATCTCCGCGTGGTCGAAAACGGTTTGCTATGCCGGTGTGGTCATTATGGGTGTTTGGAAACGGTTGCGACCAGCCGCGCTGTGATCTCACAGGCGAAGGTGCTTGCCGCCGCAAACCCACAGTCCATGCTCAATCAATGCCCGCCTGCCGCGCTTGACCTGGTGCAGATTCAACGGGCGTATGCCGCCCACGATCCCTTGGCGACGGAACTTGTCAATCAAGCTGGGCAGGCGCTGGGGATGGTGATTGGCTATTTGATCGGGATTCTCAACAGCCAGACGATTTTGTTATCGGGGGATATGACCGAATTTGGAGAACCCTGGTTGCAAGTTGTGCGCCAACGGGCATACGAAAGTACGCTGACTGCCCTCGCCACCCCCACCAAAATAGAATTCAGCTGTTTGAACCAAAACGAAGTGCTGAAAGGGGCTTCCGCGCTGTTGCTGGCGCGGGAATTGGGCATATCGCCGATGCCCGCGGGAAATCTTCGAAACGGAGGGGCCGAATGAGCACACTTCGGATTCCTGTGCAACCGCCTCCGCGCCCGCCTCTGCGGGTGGGGGTAGATGTGGGGGGCACGAAAGTGGCGGTTTTGGTGGCACGCGAGGACCAGGAATTGGCGCGGAAAGTTAATCCGACCCGCTTGGAAACCCCCGCCCAAACGTTGGTCGGCATCACCGACACGATTCGGGAAGCGGTTGCCCTGGCCGGGGCCGAAATGGGGGACGTGGCCGCCATCGGGGTGGGCATCCCCGGACGCGTGGACCCCACTCTTGGAACCGTGCAAATGGCCGTCAATCTGAATTGGCAAGATATGGCGGCAGGAGCGGCCTTTGAGCAAGCGTTGGGCGTGCCGTGTTTTTTGGAAAACGATGTTCGTATGGCCGCGTTGGGGTTGAAGTATCATCCCGCGTTTGCTCAGGTGTGTGATCTGGCCTACTTTAGCGTTGGCACAGGGATTGCCGCAGGAATTATTTTGAACGGGACCCTTCACCGGGGGCGGCACGGCATGGCTGGGGAAATCGGGCATGTTTCCGTTGTTTCGGACGGGGTGCGGTGTCCGTGCGGGGCCACTGGTTGCCTGGAAACCCTGGCCGCCGGTCCGGCGATTGAACGTCGGATGGCGCACGCGTGGGCACAAAATTCCAACGATATTACGTCGCATACGCCCCACCCCTATACCACTGCCGAAATTTTTCGGATGGCTGAGGCGGGCGATCCTACGGCACGTGCCGTGGTGCTGGAAACGGGGAAATATTTGGGATGGGCGATTAAGATGCTGGTCTTTACCTATGATCTTCAGCTCATCGTGTTAGGTGGGGGGGTGTCCCAGGCTGGGACAACTTTTTTGGATGCGATTTTGCAAGATATTCACCGGCAACGGGACGAATCCGAATTGGTCCGTTCTCTGCTTGCGCCGGAGATGATTCAGCTATTGCCCGCAGGTTTTGATGCCCCGCTTTGGGGGGGCATTGCGCTTGCGGAAAGCGGCTTGAAAATACCCATCGAGTGATAAGGAGGTAGACCCCCACGCATACCTATTCAATCCTTTTCCTGTTTTCCACCCATTGATCATCTCTTTAATCTACCTTATAGGAGTAACCCCATGACGAAAAAACTGTTGACCCTGTTGAGCCTGCTCATGATTGCGAGCATGGTGTTAGCGGCCTGCCAACCGGCGGCTACGGA
>JABWBV010000608.1 GCA_013359445.1 Anaerolineales bacterium
AAATTATATGAAAAAGCGGGTTGGCAACCAGGCTTAGAACCAGAAGACCCAAATGATGCAATGTACTACACTAAATTAATATCGTGATTGGAGTATCTTCTTGTTGGTAGGGACTAGTGGTTTGTCAAACCTGAAACTTGCGTGGGTAGTGACGACTTCAGTCGTGGTCTTAAGCGGTTAAAATCGCCACTACAAACCTAAAAATGATCTTTGACAGACCACTAGGTTGAACCAATATTTTAATGAAAGTAGAGCGTAGCATCAACAATACTCAAAAAACTGAGAAACCGTTTCGCCCGATTCTCAAAACGCGAAAGTATGCGTTGGTAATGCTTGATCTTGTTGATAAATCATTAGATCAGATGCCGCTCTACAAAGGGCGGCGTGTCATATACGTGTTTTTCCTAAAAGGTTTTTAGCGGTGAAATGACGGCTTCTACTTCTTTTTCCGCCGATTAGTGCTGAAAATCATCTCCACGAAATGCATGGTTGGTAATCAGCCATTCAAAATCTAAATCAGCAACCAACACCTCGGCTTGTCCGAGGTCATGCCATTGCCTCCCGGTCAAGCGAAAGCGCAATGGGATTCCCAAGCCATCGCGACATTGAAGCGAATTTTGGTGCTTCCCCCGGACGTGCAAATGGGGTAGACTTAATGCCAGACCGGGTCATCGAAGCCCATGCACGCCTCCCCCATCTTCCCCTGGTTTGTGCGGATGGCCAACATTTACCTTATCCTGATCAAACATTTGATCTGGTCGTTCAATATACGGCGTTTTCTTCAATTTTAGACAGTGCGGTTAAAGCACACATTGCCCGAGAAATGTTGCGTGTGATCAGAGAAAAAAATGGTTTCATCCTCTGGTACGATTTTTGGCTCAACCCGACCAACGCACAAACCAAAGGAATTGGCATAAAAGAAATTAAACATCTGTTTCCTACCTGTCAATATAGTATTCGTCGGATAACGCTGGCCCCCCCGCTGGCGCGTCGTCTGGTTCCCCTGTCCTGGGGCGCCGCTGAAGTTCTTGAAAACTTCCGTTTATTCAACAGTCATTATTTGATTGCCATTCGCCCTTAACCCAGGCCCCAACATGGCCTGTCTCTGTTCGTGAAAGTAAAAATGGGGGTTCTCGCTCCATACCGCTCCCTCAATGTGAATTTTCACCTGGGATAAGGCGGTTTTTGGGCGTTTGGGTTGAAAGGCATAGGGAGACATCCGTGCAAGCGACAACAAAAAATACTTATTCGGTATCGGCTGAGCCTTGTGTTGCCCGTCCCAAACGGTTCGATGATTTTGCAAGACGGGGCTTGGACATTTTGGCCGCGACGATGGGGTTATTGGCCCTGACCCCCTTATTCCTCTTAATTGCATTTTGGATTAAAAAAGACTCTCCCGGGCCAGTCTTTTATTGGGGCCGCCGGATGGGACGTGGCGGACGCGAATTTCGCATCCTGAAATTCCGTACGATGTATGAAACCCCCGCCAGTCATGCCGGACCAAAGGTGACGGCCCAGGGAGATCGGCGGATTACCCCGGTTGGGGAGTGGTTACGCGCGACCAAACTGAACGAACTGCCTCAACTGTGGAACGTGCTGATTGGGGAGATGAGTCTCGTTGGCCCGCGCCCCGAAGACCCCGACATTGTGCATCGTTGGCCGGAAGACGCCCAGCGGGAATTGCTCTCGGTCCGCCCTGGCATCACCAGTCCGGCGTCGGTGGTGTATCGGGATGAAGAATCCATGCTGAAAGGGGAAAATGTCATGGATGATTATTTGCGGAGTATATTGCCGACCAAACTGCGCTTTGACCAGGTGTATGTCCGCAATCGGAATCTTTTGAGCGATCTGGACGTGATATTTTTGACGTTCGTGGTGCTCATTCCCCAGGCCCGGCGCGAAAAAATTCCAGAACAGCGTTTGTATTGGGGGCCATTGTCGGTCTTCTTTAACTATGACCTGCGTTGGTTCGTGGTCGATTTTTTTGTGGCCCTGATTTCTGTCAGTCTTGTTGGGTTTCTCTGGCGCAATTTTGCGCCTCTGCATATCGGCTGGCAATATGCCCCCACCATAGCCTTTTTAATGTCGATGGTCTTTGGCTTATCGAATGCGTTGCGCGGGCTGAACCGGGTTTTTTGGTCAAAGGCCAGTCCCTCGGATACCCTGGATTTATTGTTTTCCACCGGGGTGGCCATTGCTGTTTTGTGGCTGTCCAACCGGGTAATTTTTACGACTCCGATGGTGCCGACCTGGAGGTCGTTCGAGTTGACATCGAACTTGATGCGGTCGGCTTCGTTATTGTAGATGCCGACTTGGAATTCGAGCTCGCCTTTTTCCGCTGCTCCGTTCAGAAGCGGCGTGCCGTTGAAGTTCGTCACCGCCGCGATACGATCCACCTCACTCTTGAGATGTTGGAACTCCTTGTCGGTGAAGGAACGTTCCACGTCTCCCACAGTGTCGGACGCCGCCTGGATGCTCAGCTCGCGCATCCTGAGCAGGATGTTGGAAACCTCGTTGATACCGCCCTCTGCCGTCTGTACGAGGGAGATACCGTCGTTGGCGTTCCTGTTCGCCTGCTGCAAGCTGCGAATGCTGCCTTTCAGTTTTTCAGAGATCGAGAGACCGGCCGCATCGTCACCGGATTTGGTGATACGAGCACCGCTCGACATTTTCGAAAGAGACAACGCTTGTTTCTCGTTAGAGATCCCAAGGTTTCTCTGAGCGTTCAACGCGTTAACGTTGGTTGCAATACGAAGACCCATGATAACTCCTCCTCAAGATAGCCATTACCTTCCTGTGGCACCTCGAGGTCCGCTACCATGCGAACCATCGTTCCCCCGCCGCTTCTTCTTCTTCCGGCCCCACGCCTTCCGAAGTTTCCGCAGTGCGGTTGAGCCGCAATTTCTTGCTGCATGAAACTCATCGGCACGCGATGAAACTGCTTAAGTACTTTTCTTAAAAAAATGTCACGAACGCCCATTACCTGATAAAATTACTTTTGTTTTGGCGCGGGGCCGGGCCGTAGGTTGATTTTGCAGGAGAAATAATATTGTACTGATTTGGTTTATTATTGGGCCGTTGGCCCGTACTCAACTCTCGTGCTTCTTGTGGAGTAGATTTTCCGTAGCAGCCAGCAGAAGGGAACTCAAAAGAAACACTCCGTGAATGATCACCTGCCACTTGATCTGCTCGGGCTCCTTGTCCTTGATGCCAATAAACCCCTTGAGCAGATGAATCCCCGATATTCCCACCAGCGCGGTGGCGAGCTTCACCTTCAAGGTGCCAGCGTCGATCTTATCGAGCCAGTCGGGGCGATCCGGGTGCTCGTCCAAATGCAGTCGGCTCACGAAGGTGGCGTAGCCGCCGATGATCACCATCACGAGAAGATTGGCCACCATGGTGATGTCCACCAACGTGAGCACCCCGAGCATCAGCACCTCTTCGGTGATCTCGTTCACCGTTAGCAACAGGTGTAGGAGCTCCACCAGAAACTTGTAGGCATAAAGAACGCCGGCCACGATGAGTCCCGCATACAATGGGGCCTGAAACCACCGGCTGGCGAAGATGATTTTCTCCAGAGTACTTTCAAATTTGGTCATGGCCAGAATTATGCCCGGGCACGGGTTGTTTGCAATGCCTGGCGCAGACATAACCGATGATTGTGCGCCCATGACTAGGGGTGAGCTTTGTCTGAAAACGACCCTGGCCCCTTCCGGGATCCGGACGCCGACCGGGACAACCTCTTGAGTTTCGCCGTCTCCCGGCCTTAGTTCCTGGCATGGAGCTTCCATAATGGCTCCTCATGGAGCCTTCCTATTCGATCGACCGACAATTGCGCAGGGAACGACACTTCCGTCCCCCCTTCTGCCCCAACACGAAGTGCCTGATGCATCAGTCGCCCTCCCAGGGTTTTTACCATCGCGACGGCTGGTCGAATATTTCCAGATTTCCTTATCAGTCGCAGAGATTCCGCTGCCGCCGCTGCCTGCGGACGTTCTCCTGGTCGCGTTTCTCCCTGGAGTACCGTCAAAAGGTTTGGGGCCTGAACGAGACCCTGTTTCGCGACTTCAACGTAGGTGTGTCGAAGCGGGAGCTGGGCCGCAGGGTGGGCCACTCGGAGCACCTCGTGCGCGACTCAAGATTCGGGAGCCGATCGTCTACGACGGTCTCGAGAACTTCTCCTTCTCGCAATACGACCCCAACAACCTCAACCACGCCGTGGGAAAGAACTCCCTCTTCACCTGGGATTTCAACCTCTGCCCCCTGAACCGGAAGGGCCGCATGAGCCCGAGGCAGCGCGCGAGGAAGGCGCTCCTGGAGGAGAAGTACGGAAGCTATCCGAAGGACGCGATCCGCGCGTCTACGAAACGGATACTGCGCCGTCTCCTGGGGAAAACCGAGGAACTTGACCTCTACTCGGATCGGCACTTCCTGTATCGCAGGGCCATCGAACTGGATCTGTCCCGGAAGCAGGCAAAGAGGATCCACCACGTGACGGTGTCGTCGAAGGTCGCGCGGAACTTCGTGAACCCGCTCTTCGCCGTGAACAACGTGGACATGCAGGCGCGCCATAACCTGGCACCGTTTAAGCGCGAGACGATCGCCTTCTCGAAGAACACCGTGGCGATGCAGGAAGCGTTCGCGCTCTACATGATCCATCGCAACTATCTGAGGCCGAAGTTCTGGGGCACGCACAGGTCGGATCCAGAATGCTCGAAGCGGTCGCCGGCGATGGAGGTGGGGGCGGCGCGGAAAATCGAGACGTTCAAGGAATATTTCTCAAAGTGGCGGCCGCAGACGAAGCTTCACAAGGAATGGCGGGATCTGATCCAAGGACACGACCCCTTGTGGAGGTACGGAAGACTGGCTG
>JABWBV010000609.1 GCA_013359445.1 Anaerolineales bacterium
GAGGAGGTGGATACCAGCCGAAGGGACGCCCACCCCAACCGGTTACGGAGCCACCGCCCCACCATCATAAACGGGGCCATCCAACATACGGTGTGACACCCCGCGCGCCGCCCGACAAAGGCCGCCAACCCGACAAACAACAGCACGACAAGATAATAAATGATGTATTTGAGCGGCTCGTCCACCGAGATGCCGGTATCGGTCATATGCAGGAAGTTGACCCGGACATAGCCCCCCGCCCGGATCACCATCCAGACAATCAAGCTGATCCACGGGACCCAGATCACCCACTTGATCCAGTCCACTTTTCGCCCGTTGACCGGGGTGCGGTTGATCGGCTCGATGATCTCCTGCATCCCCCCGCCGGGGCACACCCACCCGCACCAGGCCCGCCCCAAAAAAAGCGAGCTGAGAAACATCAACCCGAACATGATCAGGCTTCCGTTCACGATGCCCTGCATGGCCCCATCCACGATTAAGTAGGGCGAAAAATAGTTTAGCGTAATGGGGAAAGTCAAAAAAGCAAGAATAATCAGGCTTTTACGAACACGTTGACGAAGGGGGAGTTGGCGAAGCATGGTGGGAGTCCTTGAGTGGGGTCATTCGCGAGGGAGTTCCCCGTTGCGAATGCGCTCGATGAGATTTTCGATAAATTGAAGGCTGGCTTGCAAATTGTGGATGCCGACATCCAGGGTGAGCATCCAGAAAAAGAATTCCCGCGGCGAGGTGGTGTATTCCTGGTAGGCCTCGATCTCGCGCGGGATGTGGGCGTATTGTTCCAGCCCGGCCCGCATGAGCGCGGCGTAATGCTCAAAAATGCCAAGAATTTCCTCGTCCGATAGTTGCGCGGCGAAAAAGACCTGGATCATGTCCGCGGCGCGGGTGCCCTCCGACGGGAGCGGAGTCGTCAGCCAGCGGCGGAGTTCCTCCTGCCCCGCGGGCGTGATGTGATAGAGTTTGCGATCTGGGCGGGAGTCCTGGCGAATGACCTCGATCTCCGTCCACCCTTTTTCCGTGATCCGGGTCAATGTGCGGTAAATCTGGCTTTGATCGGCAGGCCAAAAATGGCGCACCGACGTGTCGAAAAACCTTTTCAGGTCGTACCCGGAATACGGGCGGTAATTGAGAAATCCGAGAATGGCGTGGTCGAGGGACATGTAAAATTCCGTATTATTATAAGACTAATCCTATATAGGATTAGTCTTATAATAATACGGAATCGAAGGCGAGTCAAGTGAGAAAACAAAACGTCCCACCATTCACAGGGGTGAAACCTGTTCAGGTGGGACGCAGGGAAGATGAAGCGTTTTCAGGCCAGTCTGACCTGAATGGAGATGTATTTGCCTTTTCGGGATTTGTTGATGAAGGAAAGAAAACTGAACATCACCCCGTATTTTTTCTTGAAGAGTTGTTCGGTGCGGGCGACGTCTTCCGGCTTGTCCACGACGACCGCGCGGGCATCTACCCACTCGCCGGTCGGTTGCCCCGAAGAAGTGGAGGGGACGATCCGCACTTTGCCGTCGCGGCGGATGCGTTTGGCTTTGCCGGTTGAGGTCTCGGTCCAGATGCGGAGGATGTCGCCATCTTGGGCGAACCAGACCGGGGTTTTGACCCCTTCGCCGGATTTGCGAAAGGTTTCGAGATTGAGGTATTTTTGTTTTTCAAAAGGTTTGAGCGAGGCAGGCATGAGATTGGCTCCGGTTTTTCAGTGTGCGCGGGATTTTATCAAAGGGAGGGGGCAAATGCCACAAAGACCCCTCCCTACCGCATCCAGGTGTCGTACTTTTCACCGAGCGCCGTCATGAATGCCGCGTCGGCAAACTGTTCTTCCGTCATCGAGGCCAGTTCGGTCAGATATTGATCGAACCCGCCGGGGCTGAAGATGGTGAGCAACTTGCCGCCTTGGGGACAGGTGACCTCGTGCCAATTGTGGGGGGGGACATTGATCGTCATCCCTGGGGTGACAATGAGGGTGGCATCGTCAAATTTGAATTCGATTTCGCCTTCCAGAATGTAGAAGATTTCGATCATCTCTTTGTGATAATGGCGGGGCAGGTGAAAGCCGGGCTTGAGAGTGTCTTCGACGAAGGTCACGCGCCCGCCGGTTAAATCCAGGGTGGTTTTGACAAAAATGTGATCGTTGGCCCAGTCATAATCCTGGCCTTTTCCAGCGGGGATAATTTGGTAGTTCATGGGGTGTACTCCTTACTTGAAAGTAGCGTAAATTTGCAAATTGCGGCAAGATTCAATCTTGCGCTACTTGGGTGAGTTTCTGAATTTTAGCAATCGCGCACAACTCGCTTTTGGGCAATGCGGGAGGATGTAAAAATGGTACACAGAAAACGCAGACAGGGCGGAAGAACACAGAAAAATTTATTTGCATCTTCTGTTTCCATCTGTTCCCCTCTGTGCTGTCTGTGTCCCATCGCCCCAAGTGAAAAAGTAACTTTGCCATCTCGCGATTTAGCCTCAGTAGATAAAAAATCTTGTTCGTAGTAGGCACTTCAGTGCCGGGTTTCGGGGCTGAAGCCCCCACTACAAACCCAAACTTTCATCTACTGAGCCTGAGTAGTTACGCTAATTCTATAAATACTTGCCCAAAAAACAGATATACTAAGGGGATATAAAAAGGGATACACCAACCGCCTCCTGATCCCCCTGAATTCCCACCCGGCGCACGGTACCACGCCCTTGCGATGCGCCCCCCCCGCCAACCATCCCCCCGTACTCCCTATGACCGCCCCCAGTCTCCTCCCATTTGGACAATGGCTCAAACAACGCCGCAAAATCTTAGGCCTCACCCAATCTGCCCTGGCCGAAAAAGTCTCCTGTGCCGTCGTCACCATCAAAAAAATTGAACAAGGCGATCTGTACCCCTCGCGCCAACTGGCCGAATTACTCGCCGCGACCGTCGAAATCCCCCTTAGCTCGCGCGAATCCTTCATCCAGTTTGCCCGCACCCCCGCCCGTCCCCACCCCACCTCCTTCTCGCTGACCCCCGCCTTCACCACCCTCCCGCACGAACCGGAAGACACCCCCCTCCACATCCCCGCCCCCCTCACCCCCCTGATCGGACGGGAACACGATCTTGCCGCGGTCATTGAACGCCTCCGCCGCCCCGAAATGCGCCTGCTCACCCTCACCGGCCCCCCCGGCGCGGGCAAAACGCGCCTCAGTCTCCAGGCCTCGCTCGCCCTCCGCCCCGCGTTTGGGCACGGCGTCCACTTCATCGAACTCGCCCCGCTCAATGAATCCAGTCAAGTCACAGAAACCATTGCCCAAGCCCTCCATGTCCGGGAATCGTCCGGGCGTCCGCTCCGCAAAGCCCTGCTCGCGCGCTTGCAAGACCGCCAAACCCTGCTTGTCCTCGACAACTTCGAACAAATTCTCCCCGCCGCGCCCCTCCTCAGCGAAATCCTCGAACACGCCAAAAACGTCAAAATTCTTATCACCAGCCGCGAAGCCCTCGGCCTCTACGGCGAACATCTCTACCCCCTTGGCCCCCTGCCCCTCCCCCAGCCCGAAGCTCCCCTCCCCGAACTCCTCGCCAACCCCGCCATCGCCTTGTTCGTCCAACGCGCCCAGGCCGCCTGGCCCGCCTTTCACCTGACCGAAACCATTGGCCCGGACATTGCCCGCATCTGCCACCAGCTCGACGGGCTTCCCCTCGCCCTCGAAATGGCCGCCGCCCAGGTACAATGGCTCCCCCCGGACAAACTCCTCACTCAACTACAGGCCCGGCTCGCCTCCTTACGCGGCAACACCCGCAACCTCCCCGAACGCCAACAATCCCTGCGCGGTGCCATCGAATGGAGCTACGACCGCCTGGACCCCCACGAACAACAAACCTTTGAACGGCTCGCGGCATTTGCCGGGGGCTGTTCCGTCGAAGCCGCCACCGCCCTGCTCGAACAAGACCCCGGTGAATGGCTCCCGCCCGTCGTCGAAGCCCTCATCCGCAAAAACCTCGTACAATACACCGCCCCCTATCATGACCCCCACGGACAACCGCGCCTCTGGATGTTAGAAACCATTCGCGCCTACGCCGCCGAAAAGCTCAAGTTCAACCCCGCCCTCCCCCAAATCCGCGAAAACCACGCCGCCTACTACACCCGTTTCGCCGAAGAAA
>JABWBV010000610.1 GCA_013359445.1 Anaerolineales bacterium
ATCCCCACGGGAGCCGAGGGCGAGAATGGTGAGGTGCATCAGGAGGTAAGGGAGGAGAAAGATTCGTCGTAGGGAAAATCACAGCCCATTTGCTGAAGCTGGGTGCGGAAGTGATCGTCTATGCGTTGTTGTTGAGCGGGGGTGAGCATTTCGTGGGCGTGGCCGTGTTGGCCGCGGCGCATCATTTGACCGTTGGGCGGTGTCCAGGGCACCACCGCGCCGGGGTAAAACTTGTGATCTATCGTTTTCATATACGCAAAACTGGACTTGTGCTGGATGGTTTGCAACTGCTCTGGGGTGAGGGGAACCCCCATCAGGTGGGCGACCCGCGCAATGGCGCCTGGGAGGTCGGCTTTGATCTGGCGGTAGGTGAAGAAGAGGACGTTTTCCCTGTGGCGGAGTTGCCAGGCTGAGTGGAGGTGTTTGCTCCAATCCCCAAACAGAAAGTAGGGGGTGAGATAAGAGGCGAGCCAGCTTTCTACGGAGGGCATCAAGGGGCCAAACATGATCGAGCGGGCAAAGTGATAGGAGGAAACAAACACATCTTTGGGGTCACGGACGACGCAAATGTAGCGCGCCGTGGGGGTGTAGGGCACTTTATCCAGCGTGAGGTGGGTTTTGATCACCCGTAAACGGGTGGGGGAGCGATGCAAATGGGAGCGGTCGGTGAGAGGCGGCGAGTAGCGCGGGTCGAAGCCATCCGGCCAGGGGATCAGATCGTGGATGTGGGCGTATTCGGCCTGGCCGTGGTGGGCAATCTGAAGGGCGATTTGCATCATCCAATTGGTGCCGCTTTTGAAGTGAGAGCAGATCAACACATCGTGCGCGTCGGGTTGGTAGTCCCCAAAATGGCCGGAACGCCCCACCACCTGGGGATAAAAAAATTGGGCGAGGCGCGAAAACTGCCCGGTTTTGTCCGCCAATTTGAAGATGGGAAGCCAGACCCCATAGGCGATGGCGAGGGCAGGTAAGCGAATGTACAGGGGAAACGAGTGACGGCGAAGGAAGGGATGGACTGGGGAGGGGGGTTCCAAGCGCAGGCTCCTAAAATTGAGTTCCGGTATCTTTTTCCATTTCGACCTTTAAGGCCGCTAACGAGAGTTGCATATCGTACATAAACGCGAGAAGCGCGCCGATGAGACTCGCCAGGCACCCCACAAAAATGCCACTGATGAGCCACGCGATTTCAAAATGGAACAGGGCGGTCAAAAACAAACTGATGATCAACACCCCCGCGAGAAGCACACTGAGCGACGCCAGGCCAATCGCCAGTCGGAGCATTTTTGCCCGCCGCCAAAGGGTGCGGAGTTGCGCCAACGTGGCGAGCTGGGTTTCCGCGGGGGTTTGGGGATACTTCCCCGCCAGACTGCGTGCCCGATCAATGGCGCGCCCCAAGCGGTTGGTCATGCTCAGAATCAGCAAACCCACGCCGGAGATCAGAATCACCGGGCCAATGGCGGTTTGCAAGATGGGGATGAGTTCGTTAAGGGTGGCGTGCATTGCGAAATTACGCACTCTATCAGGTGGGGTGAACTTGCCGAGAGTGCATACCCAAGGCCCCTGTACCCAGGGCCCCTACCTTTGGGTGAGGACACTCACTCCCACGGGATTTGGGAGGAGCGGTAGAAGTTGAGGTTCATCACCTGCCAGCGCGGACCGTGCGCGGCCAGGCGAAGGCGATACTCGTCCCACGCGCGTCCTTCCTGGGGCGACCAACCGATCTCCGCGTACCCCGGCAAGCGGGGGAACGCCATAAATTCGATGTCTTTTATATCTTCCAACGTTTCCGACCACAAGGGGGCCTCAATGCCCAAGATCTTGGCACTGGGAAAATCGGGGAGCAAATCGTTCGGTTCCCAGGCGTAGGCATCTGCCACCTCGATTAGCCCGGCCCAACGCAGGCCCAGCGTTGTGGTGGCGGTGTATTTCATATCCAGATAGGTTTTGAACGCAGGGGACAAAATTACAGGGCCGCCTCGTCCGATAATGTGTTGGTCGTGTTTATTGGTCCATAGCTGAGCGATGGTTTCATCGTTTAACTCCGCGCGTGTGACCTCTTCCCAGCCGATCATTTGTTTGCCATGGGCGGCCACAAGGGTTTCTACCCGTTCGACGAAGCGAACGTAATCGGGGAGGGGGGTGGCCGCGGCTTCGTCCCCGCCGATGTGGAGGTATGGGCCAGGGGTCAGCGCGGCGAGTTCACCCAGAACATCGTTTAGAAACTGGTAGGTGATTTCTTTGTCCACGCAGAGCGAGCTGAAGCCGACTTCCGTGCCGGTGTATAGGTCGGGGGCTTTGCCGTCACCATTCAGTTCGGGGTAGGAGGCGAGGGCGGCGTTCGTATGACCGGGCAGGTCAATTTCGGGGATCACCACCATGTACCGGGCCTGGGCATATGCGACGAGATCGGCGTATTCGGCCTGGGTGTAATACCCGCCGGGGCCACCGCCAACTTCGGTACTTCCCCCGTGTGCGGTCAGGTTGGGCCAGGTTTTGATCTCGATCCGCCAGCCCTGATCGTCCGAGAGGTGGAGGTGAAAGCGGTTGATTTTGTAGCACGCGGCGAGGTCGATGTAACGTTTGACGGCATCCACGCTGAAAAAGTGGCGCGCCACGTCCAGCATCACCCCGCGCCACGCGAACCGGGGGTGGTCGCGGATTTCCCCGGTCGGGATCGTCCACGGGCCGGGTTGGGGGGACGCGCTTTCGATGGCCGGGGGCAGGAGTTGGCGGAGGGTTTGCACGCCCCAAAACAAGCCCGCAGGTTGATGGGCGGTCAGGGTGACGGTTTCGGGGGTGATGGTGAGGTGGTAGCCTTCGTCGCCGAGGGAGGGATCGGCAACCAGCGCGAGGGAAATATATCCCACGGAGGTGGCGTTGGTTTGAACTTGAAGGTCAAATCCCGTGGGGGGGATGAGGCTATCTGCCAGATATTGACCGATAGCGGTCAGTTCAGGCGCGGCATCCGGGACGGAAATGACGGTGGTGGGGGCAATGGAAAAGGCACCGTCCGTTAAGGTAATGGACACAGGTTGGGGAATTAGGTTGGGCATAGAGGCCATTGTTGTTTCATTGGTCTGTGTTGGTCAAACTTGTTCACCACATGGAAAACGAGTTTGCAACTTGTTCACGCAAGTTACCAACTCATGTTACGCACGGACTCGGTGCGACGCACTTGACCCTAGAGAAAAGCCAGGATTAAGACTTCGGAGCCGAGATAAAAATTACTCGGAAGTGCGTAGTGCGTCGCACCTTGCGTAACATCAGTTACCAACTTGCGCTATGTCATCCGATCCAACACCCGATAATACGCCGCAACGAACGGCAAATAGAACTTATCAAAATAGGTGATGAACGACCGAGGGTGTTTGATCTCCATAAACGGGACACTTGTCCGTTTTCCGGCGAGCAGTTCACCCATTTCTTTGCCGAGATAACTGGCAATGGAGACCCCATGCCCATTGTACCCGTAGGCGTAGTGAATGCCGTTGATGCGCCCGGCGTGGGGCATGAGGTCAAAGGTGATGCCAAGTTTGCCCGTCCAGGTGTGGGCGATGGGCACCCCCTTCAACTGTGGGAAAACTTCGACCATGCGCGTGCCGAGCGCCCGCACGCTTTCGTGCAAATCCAGGTCGGTGGATAGGTTGTTGCGCCCGCCGAAAAGCATTCGCCCATCGGGGGTGAGACGGAAGTAGTTGAGGAAATGTTTGCTGTCGAAAAACATCCGGTTTTTGGGGCTGAGTTCGGCTTGCAGGGCGGGGGGGAGGGGGTCGGTGGCGATGATGTAACTGCCGACGGGGAACACGCCCATCCGCGCACCGGGGACGACGTTGGTGGTGTACCCGTTCGTCGCGAGGAGCACCTCGCGGGCGGCGATTTCCCCCTTCGCCGTACTGAGCCGAAATTGGTTCCCGTCCCGTTTGATTGCCGTGACCCCTGCATTTTCCACCAGCCTCGCGCCGTGCCGCGCCACCGCTTGCGCCAACCCAAAGACATACTTCGCCGGCTGGAGGCCCGCCGAAAATTCATCCACCAACCCGCCAAAATAGACCTCGCTCCCGATCTCCGTGCGAAGGTCTGTGCGGGAAACAACGTGCGCGCTGGCATAACCGAATTGATCCTTCATCCACGCGATGTGGTCTTTGAACCCTTCAAAATGGGCGGGTTTGAAGGCCGTTTCTACATGCCCGCACCGGGAAAAGTCACAGTCAATTTTTTCTTCGGCGACGGTGTGGTCTACATGATCAATCGAATCGAGCGACCATTGCCAGAACTCGCGGGCACGCGCCAGCCCGTACATGTGCAGGACTTCTTTGACCGATGCTTTGAGGCCCGCGGTCATCATCCCCCCGTTGCGGCAACTTGCGCCGAACCCGATGGTTTCCTGTTCGAGAACGGTGACGTTTGCCCCGGCTTTTGCCAGCACCAGGGCGGCGTGCAGGCCGGTGTACCCACTGCCGACGATGGCAACGTCGGTTTGGGCGGGGAGCGCGTGGGAGGGAAGGTCAGAGGGGCGGGGGGCGTGGGAGGTCCAGAGGTTGGTGGTTTGCATGGTGTTGGGGAGGGGTGGTTTTTGGGGTTAGGGGGATTTTACACGCGTTTGGGGTGTTGGGGAGAGGGCGATTGATTTTTCAGGGGTGAAACCTGGTGAGAATGGCCCGGGCCTCGTCCAAGTGCCCCGCGAGCAGGGCGGCGACAGCCTCATCCAACAGAAGGTTGAGCGCCGCGTCGGTTTTGAACTGTTTGCGGAGGGTGTAGATTTGCAGAGGGAGGGTCAAATCGTCCGGGGTGTAGGGGAAGGCGGGGGCAAGGGTGCGGTGGGTGTCTTGCAGGATTTCCAGGTATTGGTAGCGGTATTCTTCGGTGGGTTCGAGGGTGGTGCCTTCGCCGTAGTCATTCCAGGTGATGAGTTGGATCACGTCGGGGTCCGCGGCGAGAGCGGTTTGCAGGGTGAGGCGGAAGGTGTCGCCGTTTTGGGCGTCGAGGTAGCCGTAGCTGTTCCCGACTCCGGCCTCCGCGTAGATGTCGTGAAAACCGGGGAATGCGCCTGCGACGAGGTAATCCCAATTTTCGGCTTTGTGGTAGAACGCGGTCAGGTAGCCGTTGAGGGCGTTGGGGGTCAGTTCGCCGCCGAGGGAGAGGCCCATCGGCGGCCAGGGGTAGCTGAATGGGGCGACGGGGGGGAGGGGATCGTCTTCGGTGATCAGGAACGGCGCGGGGGTGAGGCCATCGAACAGGGTCGCCCAATCCGTGCGGGTGAAGTAGGGCGGGTTGCCGAAGACGAAGAGCACGGGGCGTGTTTCCCCGGTCGGGTCGGTGTATTTCAGGTAGTTGGGGCTTTGAAACCAGGTGTCTTGCAGGTAGGCCATGACTTCCTGCCCGTGCGTGAGGCGAGCGTCGGCGGGGAGGTGGCCGTTGTCGAGCATGTTTTTCACGGTACGGTCTTCGTAGCAGATGGCGAAGTACATGCCTGCGCGCTGGATGTAGGTGAAGAGTTTATTTGTGCTGGCGTTGAGGGTGCCGTAGTCCCAAAAATCTTCCATGCCGTACCAGTCCACAATGACGCCGTGGATGCCGCTGAGTTTCATCAGCATGACCTGATATTCGAGCAGGGCGTCGTCGCGGGAGTCGTAGGGGCCAGTGAGCGGGGTGAAGTGGGAGGCGAGTTCGGGACGACCATTGGCGTCCTTTTCGGCGGGGTTGAAGTGATCCATCGTCCAGTGCCACCCCCAGTAGCCGGATTCGGACGGGGTTTGGTACCAGGGCATGTAGTGGGCGAGGAGGAGGGGATGGGGAGCGGGGGAGAGGAGGGGGAGAGGGGGTGTTGGTTGGGTAGTTTGTTGGTTTGTTGGTTGGCTGACGTTTTGGATGAGTGGGGTGAGGGTGGGTTGGCTTGTGGGTTGGCGGGTAGGCGCGAGGGAAGGGGGAACGGTGCAGGCGGTCAGGAAAACGGTTAAGAGGACCAGGAGACGCGAAATAGCCTTCATAGGGTGGAATTTTATCCCTTAATTAAGCTCTTGTCCTCCCATTTAAAAATCGCTCCGGCACCGTTTGGGAGACCAGGGAAATATGCCCCTGTTCCTGGCGGGAAAGGTGCCAAATTTTTGAAGGTGTAGGGGATGGGCATCGCCTACACCTTCAAAAATTTGGGTTTCTACCCCTTCCAGGCGCGAGTTGCCTGACTGAGGGCGTCTACCTCTGCGGGCGTCAGGCGGAACGTGAGCGCGCCCGCGTTATCCGTGGCTTGTTTGCTGTTTTTTGCCCCGGGGATGGGGAGGACCGTATCGTTTTCGATCAGCCAGCGAAGAGCCACCTGGCTGGGCGTCTTGCCATATCGTTCGCCAATTTCGCGCAAGAGTCCCACAACGGGTTGTACGGCCTCCATCGCCTTTTTATTGAAACCAGGCAGAAGGCGTCTCAAGCCACTGGCTTTTTTCGTGGCTGAGTATTTGCCTGTCAGCGCGCCCATGGCTAACGGGGAATAGGCGATGAGGGTGATGCCCAGCTCACGGCACGCATCCAGAACGCCATTGGTCTCCGGTTGACGGTGCAAGAGCGAATATTCCACTTGATTGGAGGCGAGGGGAATCCCGCGTTTTGCGAGGGCGGCGTGAGCAATCCGCATTTGTTCTGCCGAATAATTACTCACCCCCACCGCTTTCACTTTGCCTGCCTCCACCGCGTCCGCCAGAAGATTCATCAGCCGGGGAATGTCCACCCGGTCGGACGGGAAATGATGTTGGTAGAGATCAATCGAACCGCGCCCCAACCGGGCCAGGCTAGTTTCCAGTTCCTTGGGTAGGGCCTCGGCTCGAAAAGAAAACCCTCCCGGAAATTTTGACGCGATCAAAGCCTCCTGCCCCCGTGCCAATTCCCCCAAACGGCGTTCGGACGCGCCCCCGCTGTACATCGCCGCCGTGTCAAATAACTTCACCCCGGCGATCAAACTCGCCTCAAACGCGCGCTTTTCTTCCGCCAGGCCCTCCGCACCCCCATATGCGATTTTTGCCGGGTGAAAACGCGCCAACCCCTTTGCGTCCCCCCAGGTCATCACGCCCACGCCAAGACGCGGGACTTGCAAACTGCTCCGGCCTAAAGAAAAAGTTGGGTTCATGGGAAACCTCGCTGTTAGCGCGCCCGGCGTTCCTTGGAGAACGCCGGGCGCACATCGCTTTATTTAACCACTTTGACGTTGAACATCGGCGTGCCCAGCGCGCCCCACAGACGAATCCAAATGGCGAGGTACATCTCCGTGCCCCGTGCAGTGGTGATGTCGCCCAAATCTACCACGTGTTTCCA
>JABWBV010000611.1 GCA_013359445.1 Anaerolineales bacterium
TGGGTCAATGCGCTGTATGTCGATCTGCGTAACCCGCGCGGTGAACGCCAGCAGCTGCGCGACCTGCCGACCATCCCGCAAAATCAACCCGGCAGCAGCACCGGCACTATCGTCGCTACGCCGGCCCCGCCGGAAAACTTCGCTCGCGCGGTCGTGTTCAACCTCGATCCGGGCGTTGGGCTGAACATCCGCCGTACAGCGGAATCGAGCGGTGAAGTGCTCGGCCGCATGGAATTAGGACAGAACGCACGTCTGGTCGGCATCGGCCAGTCGGGCGAGTGGGCATTCGTCGAGTTCGAACCGGCCGAAGGCGGCACGATCTCCGGGTGGGCAGGAATGCTCTACCTCCGGTACGAGTATCGCGGCCGTTCTGTGACGCTGGACGAGGTTCGCGCGCTGAATCTCCTCACGGAAGTTGACGAGGCGACACGCCGCGGCTCTGTCACTGCAGGCGCGCCGCCGTACAATTCCATCTCGATCAAGCCTCGTAGAAGCCCCCACCCCACCAGTGCCGTGTGCATCACCGG
The DNA here is from genome assembly GCA_013359445.1 of Anaerolineales bacterium. GTDB lineage: Bacteria > Chloroflexota > Anaerolineae > Anaerolineales > JABWBV01 > JABWBV01. Next base: position 528 of record JABWBV010000611.1, read on the forward strand.
AACGCTGACTTCGATCCCCAACGTTTGATGCCAGTTATTTTGTAGCGCGCGAAGTGCCGGAAGGGGGGCGGAATAATCTTCAGGTAACGTGAGGTTTCCTGAGTGGTAGGCTGACTCCAAGACCCGCATGAAATTGTAAAAAGTGCGATTGGAGGCTGATTGGGTCGCTTCAGGGGGCGCGTGATACCCCGGAATGGGGGTGCCGTTGATCAGGAGGTAATCTTGCCGATTTGCCAAAGCCCAATTTCGGTAGGCATGATCCAGGGCATATAGCCGTTGGCGATATGCGGTTTCGGGGAGATGTTTCAGCGCCGCCTCCATCGCATCGGCAGAGGCGTTATAGGCATCCACAATGAGTTCGGTAATGAGGGCCTCATAGCTTGGGTAGTAATGAAAAAGGGCGGGAGAGGTCATTCCCATGTCGCGCGCAATCGCACGGAGGGAGATGTTTACTGCGCCGCTGACCGTCATTTGTTCGCGGGCGCGCGCTTTGATTTCTTCGCGCGTGGTTTGGCGCACGCGCTCGCGATGGGTAAGGGGTTGGGAGTTGTGTGTCATAATCCGATTTGTTTATCAGTGATAAATAAAATTATACGTGATTATTTTGTGAGTTTCTTGAATAAAGGATGAGAAAATCAAATGCGCCAGGAATTTCCTGGCGCATTTGACGAGAGAGGTTTGTAAAGGATGTTTTCTAAAGTTTGTTGTGTATGCAAACTTACGAAAACTTCCTCTACAGTGTAGCGAGTTTGAAGAGGAGGGAATTTTTATTTGAAAAACGTTTTGGCGGTATCTTCCACAATATTGAGTGTTTCGTGGATCACTTCCTGATCGTGCGCGAGGCACAAAAACCAGGGTTCTCGGCAGTCCAGTTCGGGCAGAACGCCGCGGAAGGCGAGTTCGGTGGTGAAGTGTTCGTACAGATGATCATCCACTTTGTCGAATTCGCGGAAATCGCGCGGGGCTTGCTCCACGCCTAGTGCGAGGCCAAACATAGTGGGGCTACCGGTCATCACATGAGGGACACCCTGGCGAGTGAGAATGCCGTCGATGCCGTTCATCAACGTAGTGCCCTGTTCAAATACTTTGTCAATTACGCCATCGTTTTCTAACATACTTAAAGTGGCGACGGCCGCGGCCATGCCGACCCCGTTCCCGTTGTAGGTTCCGGTGTGGATCATTTTGCCGGGTTCAATCGTCATCATAACTTTTTCGGTGCCGCCGAACGCCGCAACCTGGAACCCGTTGCCCATCGCTTTGGCATACGTGACCATGTCCGCTTTGATGTTGAAATATTCCTGTGCGCCGCCATTGGCAAGCCGGAAGCCCGTTTTGACTTCATCGAAGATCAAGACAATGCCGTAGGTGTCGCACAACTCGCGCAGTTTTTCGAGAAAACCAGGGAGGGGCATCACACCGCCAACATTGCCGAGTACCGGCTCGACGATGATTGCCGCGAGGTCGTGCCAGTTTTGGGCGACCAGTTCCTCCACCCGCTCCGCGTCGTTGAACGGGGCCATGACCAGATAATCGGCCATGTGTTTGGGGATGCCGGAGGAGACGGGCACGGTCAACGGACTGCGGCGGGAACCGGCGACCGAGGAGGGCGTGTTCGCGGTCGTGAATAATACGTAATCGTGGACGCCGTGGTACGCGCCTTCGAACTTCATCACCTTTTCGCGTCCGGTGTAGGCGCGGGCGACGCGGAGCGCGTGCATGGTCGCTTCCGTCCCGGAGTTGGTGAACCGGATTTTATCTACGCCGGTGAGCCGTTTGACGAGTTCACCCGCTTCAACTTCGAGGGTGTTGGTGAAGGCGAACTGAGTGCCGTTTTTGATGGCCTCGGTCACCGCATTGACCACGGTTTCGTGGGCGTGGCCGAGGATGATCGGGCCAAAGGCCAGGCGGTAGTCGGTGTAGCGTTTGTCATCGGCATCCCACATGTACGGGCCGTGGGCGCGGGAGATGATGACGGTGTCATCCTCGCCCCAGTAGCGGAAATTGGAATTCACGCCATAGGGGAACACGTCGCGGGCGCGTTGAAAGAACGCTTTGGTTTGTTGACCTTGAAGACTCATAAAAAAAGCTCCTTGAATTGAGAAAAGGGGGCAGAACTGCCCAAGGGGGGCTGAATGTCCACCAGGGACTTTTCTCACCGCAAAGAACGCAAAGAAAACAAGATGGCCCGTACGGAAAGTTTTATTTGAATTCTTGGAGGTAAGGAAAAGAAAAAAGAAGACAACTCAGCAAGTTTGCTGTTGGGGAAATTCTACCTGATCCCCCTGAATCACGTACAGGTTTATGACGGAAAGTTACGCGAAACTGGTAAAAATTTGCCGAATCAGGATATTTTAAACAGATGCTTGATATGGTTATCCCTGCAAAACAAAAAGATGCGCGGGATTTAGGTCCGCGCATCTTTTTGTTAGAAATGCTTAAGCCTGATTACCAGTTGAAAACCCCGTCCAAATCTTCTTCTGAGACATCAAACACGGCGTTCGTGGGGGCGATGGCCTCGCGGGTCATCCATTCGGGAAGGCGGTCATCAGCAGGGGTGAACCCTGCGCCTTTGTTGAATTCGCGTTCCAACTTGAGCGTTTCCCGCCCCAGGACTTGCAAAATGTCCGTGCCGACCTCCCAGCCATACCGGGCGTTCAGCAGGGCGGCAATGGTTTCGGGGGCCGCCGCAAAGCCAAAGCCCGCAAAAATACAAACCCCGAGGGTATCGTACCCTGCCATGTTGATTTGTGTCGTGCGCGAAAGTGCGGCCTGCCCGGCAGGATCGGTATGTTTGACCTTAGCTCGGATGGTCAACCCGCAGGTGTGATCCGCCCCTTGGGGGGAAGTCGCATAGGTCACGCCCGTCCCCTTGATGGCACGCGGGTCGTAAGCCGACATGGCCTGCCCTTTGACGGCAGGAACTTGTTCCACACCGAAAACTTTCCCGGTGGTGGCGGCTCCCTGTCCAAGAATCTTTCCCAGGGGGGTTCCTGCCCGAATTTCCGCGATCAGTTCCGCCGCACGTGCCCCATCGCCCCATTCCATCAACCCCGCTCTCGCCGCCACCCCCAGCGCGGCCCCCACCTCAATCGTATCCATTCCCAAATCGCTGACATCCCAACTTAGGCGCGCAATCGTATCGAGATCGTTAATCCCCAGGTTTGCCCCCATCAAACCAATCGTTTCATATTCGAGGGGCGACACAAGCGTTTTACCATCTTCGCCCCCGAAAACGTTCGAACACTGGATCGAACAGCCCGGCATACAGGCGTGGGTCGTCTTGCTCTCGCCGCCGCGCATCAGGAGGAGATCGCGCATGTGCTCCCCACTGATGGATTCCACATCTTCAAACTGTCCTTCAGAAAAGCCCCTGGTGGGTAGGCTTCCAAAGTGGTTTGCCATATTTGCCATCGCCGCGGTGCCGTAATCGCGATAGGTGATGGTTTGAGGCTGTTCCATCAAGGATTTTGTGTAGGCTTTTTGGGCCGCACGGAAAGCGGGGACATTGGCAATGGCGGGTTTCTCGCCCTCCGAGGGGTCAATCACGATGGCTTTGATCCGCTTCGACCCCATCAACGCCCCCAGCCCCCCCC
>JABWBV010000056.1 GCA_013359445.1 Anaerolineales bacterium
TCCGATGGACATTGATCATCGTGGCGTCTCTTTCGGCTTTTCTTGGGGCTTATTTGGGCGCGAAGTGGCTTCAAAAGGTGACGATCCGTTCGATTCAACTCGCTGTTTCGGCGCTTCTTATCTTGCTTGCTTTGGGGATGATCGCGGGTGTGTTGTGATCGTGGGAGGCGGATGGAGGGCTGTGTTAGGGGGTGGCTTGGCGGAGGGTGCCGTTTTCGAGGTCGCGGATGGGGGTTCCGTCGGCGGTATTGCTGAATTGGATGCCACCGCCGCGTTCAGCGGCAGTGGTTAGGCTTGGGGACATCTCAAAGCCCCATGCCTTGAGCAAGGCGATCGGGTCGATGAATTGTTGTTCGCCTTGGGCAGCGAGGCGACTCAGGCGGCCCGACATCTCGACATTTTGGACGACACCGCCGCGAACATCGAGGTGGCCCATGTAGAGGACGCGCTTTCCGCGTGCGAGAGCAGGGTTGGTGAGGATCACACGGCCTTCTTCGTCTCGGCGCGCCGCAGGGAGGGCGTGGATCGAACCATCCGAAAGGATGGCGAAGTTGTTGGCCCACTTTTGTCCTGAGCTACCGCGTGCGTAGATATCTTCGTGCATTCCTTCGTCGTAGTGTGCTGCGATATCACCTGTACCCCCCGCACGACGGTCATAATCGATGCGCGTCATGCGTTGTCCACCCGGGCCCAGTTCGCTGCGCGGTGTGATCACGTTGTATTCGCTTGGATCGTTTTTATCGTCTTGGAGGGCTTTGGGCGTGATCTCGGTGTAGTCAAAGCGCATATTGCCGGAGGGTTTGGACATGGAGGGATAATCGCTGTAGACGCCTTTGACTTCGCCGCTGCTGCTGCGTTTGGTGTCGTTGACATCACTGCTGTGAACGTGGGCGGAGGCTTTGTACATTAAAATGGAGCCGCGCACGGTTTTGCCATTGTGGGTGAAAACCGTACAGCCTTCGCCCTCGGCGGTGTTCCAGGCAAAGCCCCCAAGTTTGGTCAGTTTGAGGCGTCCGTTATATTTGATTTCTTTGACCATCCCCCCCAGGGTGTCTACATGCGCGGTGAGGGCGCGGGGTGCGTCGTTCCGTTCGCCGGGCCATCTGGCGACCAAGGCGCCTTTGCGGGTGCGGGAAATTTCCAGGGCAGGGAAGGCGGAGAGAGCTTGTTCGGTGAAGGCAATGGCAAGGTCGGTGAAGCCGGTGGGGCTGGGGGTTTTTAGCAAGCCAGTCAGGAATTCGAGCATGTAGTGGGTATCAATTGGGGGTAGTTCGGCCATGAGAAGCTCCTTGCGAAATTAGTGGGTTTCAAATGTGGTGATGGCCTGGCGCCAGGCTTCGGGTAGCGGGATACTGGTATGGTGGCGATAGTCGTAAGCGACGATGACGCTTTCGCCCGTGGCGAGGGTTTGTCCGGTTTGGGTGTCTTCCAGGCAGTAGGCCATGGTCAGGCTTTTGTTGCCCAGACGGGAAACCCGTACCCCCGCGCGGACCGGTTGCATGAGACGGATGGGGGCCAGGTAATTGACCGTGGTTTGGGCGAGGATCGTGCCAATATCCATGAAGGAAGCGCCATCCCACATGCCCAAATGAAGGAAATATGCCATTCGGGCCTGTTCCATGTAGGTCAGGTATTTGGCGTTGTTGACGTGCCCTTGGGCATCGATGTCTGCATAACGAATTTCGAGCGCGTGGTAAAAATGATAGTTACCCATAGGAGAGAATTATACACTTTAACAGAAGTTTTGAAGTCGTCAACAAAAGTTTGAAGGGAAAGGCGCCCGAAAAAAGGGGGGATGTTTTGTTTTTTGCTTATATGGAATTAAAATGATGGAAACAAATTGCATCAGATGAGCGTTTATAGGCTATGCCTGAAAATCAGGAAGATTTTTGATGCACAAGGAGATCACATGAATACGAAAACATTGAACTTTCGCCCACATTGGAAACTTTGGGCGATCTTACTGCTGGGGCTAATCTTTTCAGGGTTTGTAAGCCCTCGCCCCAGTGAAGCTAGTTTTTCACTTGAGATGCTTGCGGGAACCAGTGGGTTTAACTGGACAGCTTTCCCGATTGAATCGACTCAATCTTTTACCAACATGGGCAATAAAAGTTTGCGAATTGATACCTCTGACCGCCCGCGTGTGGTGTATGGGGGGGAGGGGTTATTTTATGCGACCTGGACCGGCTCGGTGTGGGAGATTAAAACGGCGGATAATTCTGCAGGGGTCGGGCAGTATGCTTCGCTGGCGTTAGATAGTAGTAATCAAGCTTACATCAGCTATTATGATGCTGAAAATGAAGACTTGAAGTATGCGAAATGGAATAATTCGAGCAATAGCTGGACTGTGCTCACGCTGGACGGAGAGGACATCGTGAATAGTAAAGAAGAAGAGGTAGGCGGGTTTACCTCTATCGACCTGGATAGTTCCAATCGTCCGCAAATTGTTTATTTTGACGATACGCGGGATGACTTGATGTATATCCGTTGGACGGGGTCCGAGTGGGATGATCCAGAAACGATTGATAGTGAGGGCGTGGTGGGCCTGTATGCCTCCATGTATATTGATGCGGATAATGATGTCCATGTCAGTTATTATGATTTCACGAACAAATCTCTGAAATACGCCGTGCGCGAAGATGGCGATTGGGACGTCTCCACGGTGGATAATCCGACAGATGAGGTGGTTGGGAAATATTCTTCCATTGATGTGGACTTTTTGGGTTTTCCGCACATCAGCTATTTCGATGAAACCAACGAAGAACTCAAATATGCCCGATGGAATGGTACCAACTGGGTTATCGATGTTGTCGATGACGGGGGGGGGCAATACTCTTCGATCGAGACCGATGGTTCAACCGTGCCGCATATCAGTTATTTTAATGATGACTCAGACAATTTGCGCCATGCCACCAAACCCGCGAGCAGTTGGCAAACGGAGAACGTCCAAACTACCGGCAACGTGGGGTACTACACCTCGCTTGCGGTAGATGATGACAATGAAATTCACATCACCTACTTTCGGACCGATACCAGTGAGTTCAGACATGCGGAACTGAAAGACGATGAATGGGATTTGGACACGATTGTCGCTTCCGCCAATGTTGGGCTGTATTCCTCGGTGGCCGTAGGAACCAACGGCGTTAAATATGTCAGCTACTACGATGGGGCCGACGGAAACCTGCGGTTTGCCCAAATCACAGGCAAAACCCCCACCCTGACCACCGTCGATAGCAGTGGCGATGTAGGCCAATACACCTCGGTGGCCTTAAACAGTGCCAATGACCCGCGCATCGCCTATTACGATGTCTCCAACTCCGCCCTGAAATACGCGAGCCGAACAACAACTTGGAGTACGGTGATCACGGTAGACAATGCGGCAGATGTGGGGCAGTATGCCTCGTTAGCCATCAGTTCAAGCGGTGTCGCCCATATCGCGTACTATGATGCCACCAATACCGCCCTCAAATATGCCACCCAAACCGGGTCAACCTGGTCCGTACAAACCCTGGATTCGACAAACGATGTAGGCAAGTTCAGCGCCATCGCCCTGGACAGCAGTGGCTACCCCCACATTGCCTACTACGATGCCACCAACACCGCCCTTAAATATACTTATTGGAACGGCACCACCTGGCTCTTCCTGATCCCGGATAATTCTGCGGCGGTTGGCGAATACCTCTCCCTCGACGTCGATCACCTGGGCAACTCCCATGTCAGTTACTTCGACGCGACCAACAACGCCGTCAAATACGCGTTTCGCAGTGGCGACATCTGGACAACCCAAACCGTTGCGGGCATGGCCAACCTCACCGAAGCGACCGAAGAATTCACCTTAGCCAGCCTGGTGCTAAGTTCCGGTATGAACGCGACCGCGATAAAAGTAAACGCCGCGGGCACGCCCCATATTGCCTTTTATCACCTCGGGGGCCAGGACCTTCGTTTTGGACAAAAGATCGGCAGTGTCTGGAGTGTCTCAACATTGGTGAGCGAGGGGAATGTTGGGCAGTACGCCTCCCTGGATTTTGGAGAAAATGGCAACCCGTACATCAGCTACTTCGACGCCAGTTCCCAAGACCTGAGAATGATCATCGGGGTCAGCGCGGTTTCCTACCTCCCCCTCATTGTTCGGTAAGCTCGTTTCAACAACGACAACAACCATCATCATTAACGGCTCAACCCGAAAGACAAAGTGCCCCGAAAAAAAAGCCGCCCCATTTGGGGCGGCTTTTTACTTTGGGTGCATTTAATTTTTTTCGAAACTTTCTTCTCAGCCTGAACGGTTCCCCTTATTTGTTTTGCAAATGACGCAACTGCTCAAACAACTGCCGTTCTTGCTCAGTCAATTGTTTGGGCAGTCTAACTTCCAGCGTAGCGAATAAATCGCCAAAGGTTTCAGCTTTAGGTGACACAGGCATCCCTTTTCCGCGCAGGCGAAAAGTTTTCCCATTTTGGGTCAATGCCGGGATTTTGAGTTGGACCGTCTGTTTTAACGTGGGGACTTCAACTTCTCCACCTAAAATTGCCGTGTACAAATCCACTCCGACCGAAACCAGCAAATCATCTTTTTCACGCTTAAAAAGGGGATGCGGCGCGACTTTGATGCGTAAATACAAATCACCGGGCATCCCGCCATACGTCGTTTTATTGCCCTGCCCCGCCACACGCACCTTCGACCCCGTCCGCACCCCTTTCGGGATCTTGATCTCCATCCGGCTTCCATCCGGGCGTTCAAACACGCGGGCGGCCCCGTGAAAAGCCTCCTCCAGCGTGATTTCCACTTCTTGTTCGGTATCGCGCCCGGTCCGCATCCGACTGGGGACCCCGCCCGGCGCGCCGCCTGCACTCCGTCCAAATAGGGTTTCGAAAAAGTCCGAAAACCCACCGATGCCCCCACCGCCAAACAAATCGCCCAAGTCTTCCATATTGACCGTACGCGTCGAGCCGCCCCCGCGGGAAGCCCACTGCCCCCAGTTAAAGTCTTCCGGGCGTCCGCCACCGCGCGTATAGTTTTGCCACGCCGAGCCAAACTGATCGTACTTACTCCGCTTATCCGGGTCAGAAAGCACCTGGTAGGCCTCATTGATCTGCTTAAACTTCTCTTCCAAAGTTTTGTCACCCTGATTGGCATCCGGGTGATACTGGCGCGCCAACTTACGAAACGCATCGCGGATTTCGTCCTGGCTGGCGTTTTTACTCACGCCAAGTGTTTGGTAGTAATCCTGGTAATTCATAGGAATTCGTGGGAACTGAAAAATGCTGGGATATTTTGGGCGGCCTCCGCCCCGTGCAGTTGATTATACTCCGCGAGAATCAAAAATCCTAGAACATGCGTTTTGTGCATCTGCGGATTCCAACGAATTTAATACAAAACGCCGGGAACAAGTTCCCGGCGTTCATTTTTTTTCGGGCTAATCTCTGCCCTGAGGGGTTACGTTTAAGGCGTGATTACCCTTCGATCACCTTGTCATTGGTGCGGATAGCGATCCGTTTGGGTTTGACTGCCTCGGCCTTGGGGACCGTGAGCGTCAGCACACCATGGGCATAATCTGCTTCAACCGCGTCGGCATTGACCGCAACCGGGAAGCGAAGACTGCGGGCAAAAGTGCCGTAGCGGCGTTCGCGCAGATGAAAATCGGCTTCTTTGACCGTCTCATCCATCTTCGACTCACCCTTGATGGTCAACACGTCATCTTCCAGGGTGATTTCGAGATCATCGGGATTCACGCCAGGGATGGAAGCTTTGATAATAAAAGCGGTTTCGGTTTCGGCGGCGTCGAGGGCCAGCGACCAGGGACGAGCTTCGGGACGATTGGCGAAGGATGCCTCTTCAAACGCCTGTTCCAGAGCATTTTGCCAGGCCATCATTTCACGAACGGGGTTCCAGCGGACGATTGTTTTCATGGGGATTCTCCTATTTGAGCGGGTTTGGTTTGTTAGTTTGTTGGTTTGTTCATTTGCAGATTTGCTATTTTTGCTGTTTTGCAGATTTGCCGATCTGCTGTTTTTGAACATGTGCCTATTAAACCGCACCGCTATAAGAATCCCATCAATGGAAAATATGCAGACTATATACGCCCGATCAGAAAAATATTAACGCCTGAGGCCTTCCCGCCACAACAACCCCGCACTCCCCACCAACATCACCAACATCCACACAATCAAGCCCCCTTCACTGATGCCCACAATCTTCAACGCATTCATCACCGGGAAACACAAAAACAACCCCGCCACCCCTTTCGCGTACCAGCTATGCGGGAGGGCAATCCACAGCCCCAACGCAAAAAGCACCACTGCCATAGCCCCACTCGCATACTTCACCTGCTCCAACAACCCCAATGCAGAAATTTCCCACGCCGGAATAGGCACCTCGCGGATCACCGCCCGCGCCATATCCACCGTCACCGCATTTTCCGCCACATCCAACAGCGCGAGCAACACCACAAACCCCAACCCCACCCCAGCAAAGCCCCGCGCCTGCGCCCAAATCAACCGCGCCGCACTGATAAACGCCCCCATATACAAGATCAAAAACACATTATCCAATGCCATCGCCCGTAAGAGGGCCACCGCCACCGGACGCATTACCACCGCGTACTGTTCCGGCGTCCCCGGCTGGCCAAGAAACCCCACCGCCTCCCCTGCCCCACTCCCCACAATCACCATCCCAATCAAAATCATCGCCGCCCCCGCCGCACACACCGCCCCCGTTCGAAGAAGAGAAGATTGTGCCTTCATAAAACACCTCCGCATGTAGCGCAAGATTGCATCCGCAAATTGCAAATTTGCGCTACATTTGTGATCGACTAAAAAAAATTGCGCTACCCATTTTTAAAAGTCTTCCGCAAATACTCCGCCGTCTGCCGCACCAACACATCCTCCCCGGCCAACGCCTCCGCCATGAGACGCGCCCCGACGGGGGACATCAAATGCACCGCGTTCGACAACATATGTGCGCGGACATCGCTATCCCGCTCGCGGTGGAATGCCTCGATCAGCATCTGCTCCGCGCGGGGGTGGCGGACCCATGCAAGGGGCAGGGAGGCGTTGCTTCGGGTTTCGGGCAGTTCGTCGGTGAGGGCGGCCTCCAGCGCGGCGAGCAGGGTTTCCAGGCTCGCGCTCCCGGCCACGTTCATCCCCAGGTAATTGGTCGCGTGGAAGAACCCGCGCAAAATCATCCGCCGCGCCTGCCCGGACGTGGTCAACAGCACCTGTGCCAGGTCTTCAAAACAACTTTCATCCGCCAACTCCACCCAACTGAGGGTGGCGGCATATTTCACATCCAGATCGGGATCGTCCACCGCGCGGCGCACCGCGGGGAGCGCTTCGGGGGCGGCGGTCGCGCCCAACACTTCCAACACCTGCACGCGGATTTCAGGATTCTCCGCCTGTAACGCCAGTTCGAGCACAGGCACCGCGCTGGCGTCGGGATGGGTGGACAACCCCCACACGGCAGACATCCGCGCGGGATCATTCCCCTTCTCCAAAATTTCCATGACCAATTTATACGCCTCGGGTTGGCGCATTTTGCACAGGGCAAAGACCGCGGCCTCGCGCACGCGGGGATCGGCGTCGTCCAGGGCGCGGCGGAGCAAGGGTTCGGCGGTGAACCAGGTGGTGCGGCCTAAATGCCAAACCACGCTCGCCCGTTGGGGCGGCGTGCCCCGCGCGAGCACTTCTTCGATCATCAACCGGGATTCCCGGTCGCCGCGTTCGGTCAGGGTTTTGGCGGCCTCAAAACGCACGAGCGCATCCTCGGAGAGTAACGCCTCCCCCAGCGTGTTAGCCGAAAGCGCACTTTGCGGGAGGAACCCGAACATCTTTTTCGCCAACCCTTTGAGGAACCCGCCCCCGGACTTGGGCGCGGCGACCAACATCGGGGCGTTGTCCGGGGCTGAAGCCCCCACTACAAACGGGTTCGTAGGAGGGGCTTCAGCCCCCTGCTTTGGGGAAGCGAACGGGCTGACGATGAGGGCATCCTGGAGAAGGGTCGCGTTCGTTTTCGCATCCGTCACCGTCAGACGCAGGTGGCGGGCGGCGTCCACGCGGAAGGTGGCGAGGAGACGCGCGGAACCCCGTTCGCCCGCGGGGGTCAGGGGGAAGGTGAGGGGTTCGGCGGGGGTGAGGGGGACGATCTGGCGGACGTTTTCCCCGGTTTGGGCATCCACCGTGTCCCCGTTGATCTGCCCCAGGAGGAGCGCGATTTGCGTCTGGCCGGGGCGGGCCGCGCCGAGGGGTACGGTGACGGGTTTTTCGGTCGGGTACGACGCCCCGATCGGGATCAGTTCATCCCAACGGTGCGCCTGCCCGTCCCACACCCGCAAAGCGTACCCGTGCCCCAAACGATCATCCAACTCGAACCCAGTTGCCACTTTGAGCGCACCTTCCACGACGGCGGTGAAGGGTTTGTCCACGCGGATGGTGGTGTTGTCTACGCTCCAGGTGAGGGAGGGCCATTCGGGCATTTCGTAAATGCGGTGGCGGCGGGCGGTGATGGCGCGGAAGTACGCGTCGAGCGTTTGCTGGACGGAAGGGATGAGTGCGGTGCCCCCGACGAGCAGAACGTGGTGAATATCTTCGCGGTACACGCCCTTTTGGTGCGCGAGGCCCATCACTTTTTCGAGCGCCTGCCGGAGCGCGGTGAAGAAACCGTGGGCGGTCATCAGCGTTTCGAGTTCGGCGCGGGTGAAGGGGAGGGTGGTGGGCGTGCCGTGTTCGGGTTGGAAGATGATTGGGGCGGTGTCCCGCGTAGACAGGGCGATTTTGGCTTGTTCGCAGGCGGCGAGGAGGGCGGCGTATCCCGTGCCGAGGGTGGTTCGATCCATGTCCGCGCGGCGGAGGACTTCGGCCAAGAGCCATTGGTCAATATCGCTCCCGCCCAGGGCCGCGCCGGCTTTGGCGATGACCGTGGCTTTCGTGCTGTGGTGGGTCTCGCTGGTGAAAAGGATTTTGCCCGTGGGAGCGCGGGGGTCGGGGAGGCGGACGAGGGAGAGGTCGAGGGTGCCCCCGCCAAAGTCAATGACGAGGACGAGCGCGCCGGGTTCGGTGACGGCGTATCCCAGCGCGGCGGCGGTGGATTCGTCCACGATTTTGAGGCGGTCGGCGGGGAGGGTGGGGAGGCCGCGTAGCCAGATGGTGTAGCTTTCAAACGCGGCGACGGGGACGGTGATGACGAGGGTTTCGATGTCGGCGGCGGAGAAGGGGAGGGCGGCGAGGAGGTTTTTGAGGAATTGCTGGCCCGCGTCTTTGTGCGTCCAGGGTACGCCGTCAATCAACCGGGCGTCGAACGGGGATTCGGCGCTCATGGCGCGTTTGAAGTTGACGAAGAGGCGGTTGCCGGGGGCGGAGTCCAGCCCTTGCGCGCGGACGGCGTGCCCGATGGTGACTTCGCCATGCCCATCTTGGACGTAGAGGAGGGTGGGGATGAGAAAATCGCCGGAGCTGGTGGGGTGGCTGAGGCTGGGGAGTTCAACGGTGTTCCCCTGCCCGGTCGCGGGATCGAAGCGGGCGATGGCGCTGTTGGTGGTGCCAAAGTCTATGGCGAGAAGGTGTTGCGGCATGGAGGAAATTATACGGCGGGAGGGGGATAAAAAGTGTATCAAGAAGGTGTCCTTTGTGAGGAGCGTTATAATAGAGGAAAACATTTCAGGAGTGTCCATTATGTCGATTATCGTGCGTATGCTCCCCGATATCGAAGTTCTGTATGTGATGGTGTATGGTTCTTGTCTGTTGAGTGAAATGTTTACATTAGCCAGTGCCCCCGAGCATGACCCGGCCAACCGCCCCCGGATGAAGTTGATCATTGACTACCTCCATGCAGACCTGGAGATTGATACGGAGGGAGTGCAGGCAGGGGTCACGTTTCTCCGCGACCTGGATCAGACCGGGTTTGAGATGGAGCCAACCGCCATTCTGACCCGTAACGATGGGATTGCTATGTTTTTCAATGCCCTGGACTTTTTGGTAAATAAAAAAGATGATATTCGTCAGGTGTTCAAATCGCTGGATGAGGCGATTGCCTGGCTGGACATGACCGAGCACACCCAGGCAATCCATCAAATCCACGATGAATTATTGGCCCAAGTACGTGCAGAGGCGTTCAAATGAAACCCGCCCCCTCATCGCCAGGGACATATAACGATTGCCGCAACTGCTCAGGCTTAGAAAGAAGATGCCGATTGCCGTAAGAAAACTGCTCGGTGGGTGTCGTTTCTATTCGGGATGTGGTAGCATATATTGAACGGTGGTTTGCCCCCTAAGGGTTGGTCGTGAGGCACGCCAGTGCCACCACCGCCGCACTTATATGCGGAACTACAAACAGATAATTCTATTTACAAGGATCTTTATTATGAATGACAATCACACCACCCCCACGCAGGTTGCCAAAGACCTGGTGGTCAGTCTGGCCTACACCCTGAAAGTGGCGGGCGAAATTTTGGATGAAGCAGGACATGATGATCCGTTGCTTTACTTGCACGGGCACAAAAACATTGTCCCTGGCCTGGAACGTGCGCTAACGGGCATGAAAGTGGGAGAGACGAAATCTGTCGTCATCGCCCCCAAAGATGGGTATGGCGATTACAACGAAGATGACGTAGAAATCATCCCCCGCAGTGAATTTCCTGACGAAATTCCGCTCGAAGAAGGTGTCGAAATTTTGGTAGAAGATGACGAAGGAGAAGAGGTCAGTGCCACCATCGTCGAAGTGACGAAGGATAAAGTGACGCTCGATTTTAATCATCCGCTCGCCGGGAAAGAATTGCACTTTGAGGTCACCATCGTCGCCCTCCGCGAAGCCACCGAGGAAGAACTCGAACACGGTCACGCCCACGACGAGGACATGGAAGATGACGAGGACTGGGAAGACGACGAAGATTGGGACGAGGAGGAAGATGATGACGAATGGGAAGAGTATTTTGGGGAAGAAGAGGATGAAGAGTAAGTGAGAGAAAGCGGAGCGATGGCTCCGCTTTTTTGATCCAAATCCTCATTCGTTCTGCGTTTTGGATAAAATACGCCCCACCCCATCCCTGCGCCCCGGAGAACTCTATGAAAATCGGCCTCGTCTTTCCCCAAAATGAATTCGGCTCCCCCGACCCCCTCGCCCTGCGCGATTACGCCCAAACCGTTGAGGGTCTCGGCTTTACGCATCTCCTCGCCTACGATCACGTCTTAGGCGCGAACCCCAACTCCCCCCTCCGCCCCAGCCCGTGGACCGGTCCCTACAAACATACTGACCCGTTCATCGAACCCTTCCTCCTCTTCACCTACCTCGCCGCGGTCACCACGCGGCTGGAATTTGCCACCGGTGTCATCATCCTCCCGCAACGCCAGACCGCCCTCGTCGCCAAACAAGCCGCGACGCTGGATGTCCTCTGCCAGGGTCGTCTGCGTCTCGGCGTCGGCCTGGGCTGGAACGAAGTCGAATACACCGCCCTGAACGAAAACTTCCACAATCGGGGCAAACGTTTTGAAGAACAAATCGAAGTCCTCCGCCTGCTCTGGACGCAAGACCTCGTCACCTTCGAAGGTCGCTGGCATCATATCCCGGACGCCGGGTTGAACCCCATGCCCCTTCAACGCCCAATCCCCCTCTGGTTGGGTGGACATCACGACGCCGTCCTGCGCCGCGTGGCAAAGCTGGGCGACGGGTGGATGCCCGGTTTCCGCACCGCGGACGCGGCCCGCACCACGCTGGATACGCTCGCCCGGTATATCGAAGACGCCGGACGCCCGCGCGAGGCGGTAGGCCTGGAGCCGCGGCTCTCCTATGGGAACGGCAACCCGGACGAATGGCGTGCCACGCTTGAGGGGTGGCACACCGCGGGGGCCACGCATTTGTCATTCAACACGTTGGGGGCAGGGTTCGATTCACCGGAGAAACACCTCGCGGCGGTCAAGCGGTTTGCGGAGGAAGTAGGGGTTTAATTCGCCCGATACGCGGCGCGGCGTTCCATGATCATCCGCCGCTCCCGTTCGATTTCGGCGGCGAGTTCTTCTTCGGTGGGGAGAATCAGGCGATATTTGGAGGCGAAAAGCTGTTCGCTGTCTTTGAGGACGGAATATTTGACGACGGTTTCGTCTTTGGCAGTGCAAAAGATGATGCCGACGGTGGGGTTATCGTCCTCGCCGCGTTTCAGGTCATCGAACATGCGGACGTACATGTCCATCTGTCCGATGGCCTGATGGGTGAGTTTTTCGGTTTTCAGGTCAATGAGGACGAAACATTTGAGCAGGTAGTTGTAAAAAACCAGGTCAATGTAAAAATGGCTGGTTTCGGTGCTGATGCGAAATTGCCGCCCGACGAATGAGAAGCCTTTGCCAAATTCCAGCAGAAAGTGTTGGAGGTTGCTGATGATGGCGGTTTCCAGTTCTCTTTCGGAAATGTCCGGCGTTTCGGGGATGTTCAGGAATTCCAGCACGTAGGGGTCTTTGACAAATTCGGCGATGGAGGGTTTTTCGGGAACGTGTCCGGCAAGGGCTTTTTTGGAGGAGGTGAGCAGACGTTCGTAATAGAGGGTGTGAATGTTCCGCTCTAACTGGCGAGTGCTCCAGTTTTGTTCGGCGGCTTCGCGGAGGTAGTATGCGCGGGCTTTGGGGTTGTCCACGCGCATGATGAGGCGGTAATGCGACCAGGATAAAAAGCTACGCGGCGCGTATCCAATTTGGAAATCAGGAAAAGTCAGATAAAACTGCCTAAAATTCTTGAGATTCGCGACCGTAAACCCCTTTCCAAATTCCCCGGTCAACTGGCGGGAAAGTTCTTTGATCAGGAACGCACCGTAATCTGCGCGCTCCTTTCCGTTTTGCTCTTCCTCAACGATTCTGCGTCCGATCTGCCAATATGCCTCGACCATCGCGAAGTTGATGGATGCGTAGGCTTTTTGGCGGGCCAGGTTCAGCAGGGCGCGGACTTCATCATAAAAGTCGGGGCGGTGGGCGAGTTTGGTCATTTTTATCCCCTTTTAGCGCACAACAACAGGTAGGAAAACGGGAAAATTCGGATTGTCCACCAACTCAACCAGCGCGGCGAACGCGATCAGGGTTTCCTCATCGGTAAACGTGCAATGCCCGTACCGCTCCACCGGGAAATGGGTGTAAATACTGGGGTAGAGAATCTTCTCCTGATAGAGGGGCACATGAAAATAGGGCACAATATCGTCTTGCGTGGTGTGCATGGTCACGACGGGGATGGTGAAATGTCCGGTGGTTTGATAATGTGCGGCGATTTCCGTCTGTGCGGCGGGGTCGGCGGTGAAGCGGGCCACTCCTGCGTTGAGGGCAGGGTCATCGTCGGAACCGGCGTATGTACGGGTAACGTTGTCGAACGGTTGGCCGCCTAACACGTCCGTCGCATTGTTGACCGTAAACACGTTGTACCAAAGCAGATGTTCGATGGTGCCGAGCGTTTGGGCGGCGGGTTCGCCGGGGGTGAACGGTGCGCCAGTGACGGTCATCAGTTGGGTGATCAGTGTGGGGGTGAGTGTGAGGGTTTCGCTCAGCACCGGTTCAATCACCGTCGCAAAGTGATTATCCCAATCTGCGATCAAAGAGGGAGGAATATCCACCGCACTACCGGGCATCAAACCGGGGAAGAAATAGTCAAACACCACGCGAAAATCGCCGAGATAGTTGACCTGCGCCTGAAAATCGCCATAGGGGCCGCACACGGCCAGCGCCCCATCGTAAATATCCGGGTATTTTTCCGCACTCAGGGTGGCGATTAGCCCTCCCTCCGACGGGCCGGAGAGATACACCCGTTCCGGCGTGCCCTGTTCGGCCTCGAAAATTGCGACGAGATCGGTCAAATCCTCCATCGCCGGAAGAACCGCCAACCCATTGACCCGATAACTGGTTGTGGCAAATCCGTACCCCAAAAACGTCACCAGATTTGCGAGCGCAGTAGACTCCGCGGGAATAGCCAGGGGATCACCCTCCGCAACATATCCATGGGCATAAACCACCAGTCCGCCATTCCAACTGCCGATGCTATTCGGCATACAAATCCGGTACAGTGCGCCGCTCGTTTGCACGCCATCGTTGCACACCGCCTCCGGCTGATCGGGGGTCTGTGCCCGCACGGTTTGGCGCAGTCCAGACAAAGAGAACGAGATCGCCAGAAATAAAAACGTACCTACCGCCAACAGGGTTTTCAATGAGTGTTTCATGACATTTCCTTTTCTGTTTTTGATCCTCGCACCCCTCGCCTAAACTCAGGATGCGCCTCTATCTACCTTATCTACCCTATTTACCCTATCTACCCATCCCCTCCACCACCACCCGCAACTTCTCCGCCAACTTGCCCCGGTCGAAATGCTGTTCCATAAACGTCCGCCCGGACAGCCCCATCCGCTGACCCATCGCGCAATTATTGGATAACAAACGGATCGCGTCCGCCATCGCAGTTATGTCCCCTGGCGGAATGACGATCCCCGCGTCCGCCGCCTGCACGACCTCGCGGATCACGCCCTCCATCGCCAACACAACCGGGCGTCCTGCCGCCAAATAATCGAAGATTTTGTTGGGGTACACGGTTTTGTACATTTCAACGGGTTTGAGAATGCCGATACACACGTCGGACGCGGCCAAGGCCTCACCCATTTCGGTCTTCGGGATGGAGGCAATAAAAACGACATTGTTCAAGCCCATTTCTTTCGCCCGCGCCATCAGGTTGGGTTTCTCTTTCCCATCACCAAGCAGAACGATGACCGTTTCGGGGCAATCGGCAAGTTGGGCGGCGGCGTCCAGCACGACGTTCAAATCGTTGGACATGCCATGTGCCCCTGCGTAGAGGGCGATGAACTTCCCGGTCAGCCCATGTTTTGCGCGGAACGCCTCGCCCCGCGCGTAGGGATCAAACATCCGCGTATCCGCCCCGTTCGGGACCAGTTCCACCCGATTGGCCCCGCGTCCCCGCACGTGTTCGATAAACCCCGGCGAGTTCACCATCACCCGCGCGGCGCGGGTATACAAAAAGCGTTCGAGCCACTCCGACATGCGGATCAGCGTGGAATTTTTCAGCACCCCCACCGCGACCGCAAACGCAGGCCACAGATCGCGCACCTCAAACAAAAACGGCACTCGTTTCACCCGCGCCAACGCCCATGCCGTTACCCCCTGAAAAATCGGCGGCGACGTGCCCCAAACCAAATCCACGTTCTTAACTTTTAACCCCAGCCAGAACGAGGAAAACATAAAACTAAAAAAGGCAAATATACGGTGGACGAAGGATTTGTGCAGAGCCGCGTAGGTGTAGGCGCGGAGAATTTGAACCTCACCCCCAACCCCTCTCCCGACAGGAGAGGGGAGTCCCCCCTCTCCCAAAGCGGAGAGGGGGCCAGGGGGTGAGGGCTTCCCGGTCAGATAGCTCACGGGGCTGGCGATGACCGTGACGCGGTGCCCACGTTCGGCGAGGTGAAGGGCAAGTTCGTGGTGGCGCGTTCCCCCTGGTTCGTCCAACGAGGCGAAGGCTTGATGGATCAAAAGGATGTGCATAGAGGGCAATATACCATAAGGGAGGAAGATAAGGTATGCAGGGTGGAGAGGGGAGATAGGGGAGATACAGTAAATAGGGTAGATAGGGTAAATAAGGTAGATAAGGTAAATAGAGTGATACTCTATCTACCCTATTTACCTTATCTACTCTATTTACTCTATTTACTCTATCTACTTCCCCCCCTTGACTCTACCCCTTGGGAAGACTGTATACTAACGACATGAACCCACCTGAAGAACTGCTCTCCATCGGCACATTTGCCAACCTGACCCGGCTCTCGATCAAGGCCTTGCGGTTGTATGATCAACTCGACTTGCTACAACCGCGTCACGTGGATCGGCAATCCGGGTACAGGTATTACAACATCGATCAGCTCCCCCGCGCGCGCATGATCCGGAACTTGCGCGAGATGGATATGCCGCTGACCACCATCCGGCAGGTGCTCGCGGCGCTAGGCAACTCACCCGAACTCGCCGAAGTTCTGGTGCAGGATTACCTGGACATGCGGGAAAAGCAGATGGCGCAGATTCGCGGGCAGGTTCAACACTTTATATCTTCCCTACAAAAGGAGACTGCCCCCATGACATACGAAGTAACGGTCAAAACCATCCCCCAGCAACAAGTCCTCAGCCAGACTCACCGCATCAAAGTGGACAAACTCGACGCCACCATTCGTGAATCGCTCGATGCCCTCTATGCCCTGGCCCGCGAGCAGAACGCCAGCCCTGTGGAGGCCCCGTTCGGCCTCTTCCACGGTGCGATCAATACGCAAGAAGATGGCCCCATTGAAATCTGTTTACCCGTCAACGGACAGGTAACGTCCCAAGGAAACACCGTCGTCAAGGAACTGGCAGGAGGCAAAGCCGCCAGCGTCACCATGCTCGGGAGCCAGTGCGACTTCCCAGAAATCCTGGGCGGGTACGACGCCGCCGCAGATTGGATTCAGAAGAACGGGTACGAAATGGCGGAATCCCCCCGCGAGGTCTGGCACTCCGGGCCGGGTGCGGAGGCGAAAATGGAGATTGTGTGGTTGTTTAAGGATAGAATTTGAACAAGCGTAAGGATAAAGCAGGGCAATAGAGTTCGCCCTATTCAAATCAGTACTTATTCAGCCCAGAGTTGAAAGTTCTCCCCAAAAGGATAGGTGAGAGGACGTGCATCCCCCACCCATCCTTTTTGGGGAGGTTCTTTAAGGTGGCCTGAATAGTTACTAAAATCACATTGTGCTCGCTTTTCCGAAAATTAGGCATTATCGGCAATAAGGTGTGTGGCACATATTAAAGAGAATGCTATGGTCATTGACCATGTTACGTGCTTTAACGATTATTACCAATCAAGTCTATTAAAGACAACTGCGCTACTTAAGGAGAACAGGTATGAAAGCAGAAACTATCATTGGGCCTGGCTCGATCGTTGAAAAACCAGAAAGGTCATATCTCGGAATTCGCCTCAGCACACCTTTCGGTGGAATGTTTGCCGTGGTCACCAAGGCCTTGAAGGAATTGAGGAAGTGGAGCAAGGAGAACTCCCTGTCTGAAGAAGGCCCGTACTTTGTCAGGTATTACCATTGTGACATGAAAGATATTATGGAGGTTGAAGTTGGGTTGATGACAAATTCTGGTCTTGTTGGCGAAGGACGCATCAAACCCGGTTCCCTTCCGAAGGGAAAGTACGCGACTTTGGTCTATCGAGGAAACGGACTTCGAGGGAATCAGGCTCTCATGAAATGGGCGAAGGATAACGGGATCACGTTCGAGCCCCTGGTGGCCGACGCCGTAGAATCGTACACCTGTCGGTACGAAGCGTACCTGACAGACTATCGCACCGAACCGAGAAAACTGCTGTGGGATGTCGAGTTGTCGATCAAATTGGCGGATTGAGCAACCCTGAGTCTTCCCCCAAAAAGAGGGCGGGACTTACGCAACAAAACACCCTGAAATACCACCGTCGGACGGTGGTATTTCAGGGTGTTTTTACATCCCCACCTCAATCCCCGTCCCCGCCACTACATCGCCAATCACCCAGGCAGGCTGATCGATCTCCTTCGCGCGTGTGAGAAAATCAGCCACATTTTCGCGGGGAACCGCGAGGAGCAGGCCGCCACTCGTTTGGGCATCGAAGAGGAGCATTTGAGCGGGTTCGTCCAGATCGGGGTGGAAGGTGACGTGGGGGCCGAAGTGCATTCGGTTATCGGCACTGCCGCCGGGGAAAGTGCCGCGTTCGGCGTAGTGACGGGCGCAGGAGATGAAGGGGATTTGGGAGAATGATAGGCGGAAACCCACCCCGCTGGCGTGGGCCATTTCCCAGCCGTGACCGAGCAGGCTGAAGCCGGTGATGTCCGTGCCCCCGCGGAGGGCGAATTCCCGCGCGAGGTGGGCCGCGCCCGCGTTGAGCCGGGTCATCCACCCGATGGCTTCGGTAATGTGATCGGGGTCGGCGATCCCCCGTTTGAGGGCGGTGGTGGTCACGCCGAAGCCGAGGGGTTTGGTCAGGATCAGCACATCGCCGGGGCGTGCGCCGCTTTTGGTCAGCGCTTTTTCCGGGTGGACAAAACCGAGGACGACGAGCCCATATTTTGGTTCATCATCCTGCACGGTGTGGCCGCCCACGATGATCGCCCCCGCTTCTTTCACTTTTTCCGCCCCGCCACGCAGAATTTCGCTGACGATTTCGTGCGGGAGATTGCCGGGCATGTTGGCGATGTTGAGGGCGAGGAAGGGTTGGCCGCCCATCGCGTACACGTCGGAGAGGCTGTTGGCCGCGGCAATCGCGCCGTATTCGTAGGGGGTGTCCACGACGGGGGTGAAGAAGTCGGTGGTGACGACGAGCGCGCGGGCATCATCGAGCCGCCAGAGGGCCGCGTCATCGCCGACGCCGGTGAGGAGGTCGGGGGGAGGGGTAAAAATGCCGTCGAGAGGGCGCAACACGTGCGCCAGCGCTTCCGCGCTCATTTTGGACGCTCAGCCCGCACATTTGGAGAGGCTGGTGAGGCGGATTTGTTTGCCGGAGGGGGGATTTGCGATGTCGGACATAGAAGAATGATAGGGATGGATTTTGCCAGAGGGCGAATTTATTATAAAGGATGACGGGGCTTTTGAAATGAGGTGAAAACCCGTGAAGGGATTAGCTTTTAGGAACATAAGCTTATGTATATAATTGTGTTGTAATCAGGGGGTCCCATCCCGTTCATTCCGGGAGAGCCGTCATTAACTCAAGTTGCCACCTTGACGGCGAAAAACCGAGGTTTTTGCCTAAAAAGCAGGTTTGTCCTGCTTTTTAGGCGACTTTTCTAGCAAAAAACTCCCGCTTTCAGGAAAAAACTCGGTTTTTCAGGAAGGTAGCAACTTTGGTTAATTACATTGTGTTCCCCCTATTTTCGCCGAGGAGAAATTTACCATGTCTGAGGCTCTTGTGACGTTCTTAACCCATCTCGTGACCGCCGTCCTGATCGGCGGCGCAGGGTATCTTGTGATTTTATTTGGAGGGCGGCTGGTTAATGCTTTACTGAGCCGCATCATGAGCAAAACCTGGGCCGGGTTTTTGACCAATGTGATCCGGCTTGCCCTGCTATTTTTGACAATCAAACTCATCGTGGATCGCACAGGGGCGACCGGGGCGTTCGTCGTGCTCGTGACCGCGCTCACGGGTGCGTTTGCCATTGGGTCAGAACGCCTCGCGGCAGACCTGGTGGCGGGGACCAAACTCCTCGTACTCAACTACTACAAAGTGGGCGATCTCGTCACCATTGCGGGTAAGTTGGGGCACGTCACCCACATCACCCTCACCAACACCATCATCGCCACAGACTCGCTCGACAACATCATCATCCCCAACTCCGAAGCGATCAACCAGATCATCACCAATCACTCTCAAATCCCCGGCCACCGGCTCGAAGTGATCATCCCTATTCCGGGCGACCATGATCGGACGCACGTCATGCGCGTGATGCAAGAGGCCGCCCTCACCTTCACCCCCCAGATGATCGAACACGAACCCAAAGTCATGCTCGAAAACTTTGGCGTCAACACCCAATACTACAAAGTCCGCGTCATCGTCGCCGAGTCCACCGCGTGGACCAGTTCCAACTTCGCCAAACTGCGTCTGATCGTCGCCGAGGCTTTAAAACGGGAGGGGATTCCCGTGGGCGAGGCCGAAATGGTCAAACTGGTGGAGAAAAAATAGGTGCAGGCCCGCCGCAAACGTCGTTTTATGTTTCGCTGGATGGTAGGGATGGTGGTGACGACCGGGATCATCGTCATCGGGCCAGATTTGGGCCTATTCCCGGAGAATGAGATCACAACCGAGACGCGCACCCTGATCGCGGCCAATTTCCCGCCAGAACTGGTGAACCCGCTCAACGATTACCTGACCGCGCTGGACGTGGCAACGTTGAGGCCCCCCAGCCCCACCGCCTCCGCCTCCCCGCTCCCAACCACCACGGGAACCGCACTCCCAACGGACACCGCCACCCTCACGCCCACGGACACCGCCCGCCCCACAGGATCACCAACCTCTTCACCCACCCCGTCGTCCACCGTCACACCAACCGCTTCCCCCACCCTCCCAGCCACCGCGACAAATACCTCCGTCCCCTCCGCCACGCCCACCCTCACCGCCACCCTTCTGCCCCTCTTCACCCCCACCC